>CAIKYN010000206.1 GCA_903831635.1 uncultured Spartobacteria bacterium | reverse complement strand
CTACCCTGGCATGGGAAGACTCGGTTACGAGGCCGTGTTGGAACGCGACTACCCCATGCTGGTCGCCCTGAACTTCGTTGTTGCAGCGTTGGTACTCCTTGGAAACCTCATCTCGGATCTTCTCTCCGCGGCGGTCGACCCAAGAGTCCGTCTGGAATAAAATCATGCACGGCACACAACCTCTCACCGAAACCCCGACATCACGGGTACTCCTGCGTTTTTGGGCGAATCCGGTAGCGATTCCCTCTGTGACGATCATTTTCTTTTTAACCCTCATCGCGGGGGGAATCGTCCTTCTATCCGCAACCGGACATGACTGGCCCTGCAATCCCAACCAGACGAACCTCGAGCTAAAACTCCTCCCGCCTTCGCCACAGCATTGGATGGGAACCGACAATTTGGGTCGCGATGTCCTCTCACGGATGCTCCACGGTGCTTCTATCTCTCTCACCGTCGGGCTTGTCGCCGTGGCGGTTTCTCTCGGGATCGGCATGACCGTGGGGGCCATTGCAGGTTACTTCGGGGGCATCATCGATCAGATCCTGATGCGTGCGGTCGATGCCCTCCTTTGCTTCCCGACCTTCTTCCTGATCCTCACCGTGGTCGCCCTGCTTGGTCCCAGCCTGCTGAATATTGTCATCGTGATCGGCCTGGTAAGCTGGACCGGAACAGCCCGCCTTGTCCGCACTGAATTCCTAACGCTCAGGGAAACGGAATATGTGAAGAGCGCCCGAGTCCTAGGTCAGAAAGCATGGCATATCATCACCCGTCACATCCTGCCTAATGCAGCCGCTCCGATCCTTGTCACCGCAGTCTTGGGAATCCCCGATGCGATCCTCCAGGAGGCAGGACTCAGCTTCCTAGGCTTCGGTGTCCAACCCCCTCAGGCGACCTGGGGGAATATCATCGCAGATGGAAAAACCTACCTCCTCGACGCTTGGTGGCTAAACCTCTTTCCGGGACTCGCCATCCTGATCGCCTCACTGTCATTCTATTTGGCAGGAGACGCGCTTCGCGAAGCCGCCGAATCCAGAAGCTGATTCCCCATGCTCAACATAGAAAACCTGCAAATAGGCTTCTCCACCCCGAATGGAGTGATTCCAGCCGTTAAAGGAATCTCCTTGGAAATCGGTCGTGGTGAAACCCTTGCGATCGTTGGTGAGAGCGGAAGTGGAAAAAGCGTCACGGCCCTAGCAATCACAAGACTACTCCCCTCTCCCCCCGCCATCTATCAAGGTGGAAGCATCACTTTTGAAGGGCAGGATTTACTCTCTGCATCCGATGCAGAACTCCGCAAAGTGCGTGGGGGTAAGATCGCCTACATCTTCCAAGAGCCCTCCACCTCGCTGAATCCCGTCTATTCGATCCGGAGTCAGATGGCCGAGATGATCCAACTCCATCGTCCTGACGTGACGGATATCAATGCAGAGATCATCAGATGGCTCGACGCCGTGGGTATCATTGATCCTGCAACGCGACTGAACGACTATCCCCATCAACTGAGCGGCGGTATGCAGCAGCGCGTGATGATTGCCATGGCACTTTCTGCACGGCCCGATCTCTTGATCGCTGACGAGCCAACCACGGCACTGGATGTCACAATCCAGAAGCAGATCCTCGATAAACTCCGGGAACTCCAGCGGGATCTTGGCATGGCTGTCATGCTGATCACCCATAACTTCGCCATCATCCGAGGCCTGGCCCGTCACGTGGCGGTCATGTACCGGGGTGAGATCGTCGAATACGGTGTAACCGAGCAGGTCCTCAAAGCCCCCCAGCATCCCTATACCAAGGCCTTGATTGCTTGCATCCCGCGGCTCGGCGACCACCGGCGGCGACTTCCAACCATAGAGCATACCAATCCATGATTCCCCATTATAACGATCTTGCGGCCAACGAGCGGACCTACCTGGCCTGGATGAGGACAGCTCTTGCGCTGATTGCCTTTGGATTCCTGCTCGAGCGCTTTGACCTGCTTGTCCATTACTTTACCAGAAGCATTAACGAGGGACTGATCCCGCCGGGCTCAGCCTTCGGTCGTGAAGCAGGAATTATTCTCGCGGCACTTGGTCTACTGATCATGCTCCTTTCCACCGGACGCTTCGTCATCACCACACGCCGATTGAAGAGCGAGAAGGAGGAAACCTACGGAATCCACAGCGTTCTTGTGACCGGCGGCATCTTCATCGTCCTCGCGATCTTGGTACTACTCTACATCAGCAAGTTTCTTGCCATAGCCTAAGGTAGAAGCGCCTTAAGACCCAACCTTTCCAAAGGTGGGTTTTTCTGAGTAAAATATTGGAATGTTTAAACTCGTTCTCATCCGCCACGGCGAAAGCACTTGGAACCAAGAAAACCGTTTCACCGGTTGGACCGATGTTGATCTCAATGCCAAGGGCCTCGGCGAGGCCAAGGCCGCCGGTCAGCTTCTCAAGCAAGAGGGTTATTCCTTCGATCGCTCGTTTGTCTCCGTTCTGAAGCGCGCCCTGCGCACCAACTGGATGATCCTGGATGAACTTGATGAACTCTGGATTCCGATCGAGCGCTCCTGGCGCCTGAACGAGCGTCACTACGGCTCCCTGCAGGGACTGAACAAGGCCGAAACCGCCACAAAGTTTGGAGACGATCAGGTTCTCATCTGGCGCCGCAGTTACGATGTTCCCCCTCCAGCCCTGGAGAAGAGCGACGAACGCTTCCCTGGTCATGATCCCCGCTACAAGGATGTGCCCGAGGCCGAACTTCCTCAAACCGAATGCCTGAAGGACACCGTGGATCGCGTTCTCCCCTACTGGCACAGCGAGATCGCCCCTGCGGTGAAGCGCGGAGAGAAGGTTCTGGTGACCGCTCACGGGAATACCCTTCGCGCGCTTGTGAAGTACTTCGATAACCTGAGTGAGGATGAGGTCTTAGCCCTAAACATTCCCACCGGCATCCCCCTCGTCTATGAGTTGGATGACAACCTGAAACCGATCCGCCACTACTATCTAGGCGACCAAGAGGCTATCGCAGCAGCAGCGGCAGCCGTAGCCTCACAGGGCAAGGCTCAGAAGTAACAGCTCATGTCTCTCGTCCACGGTCGTGACCATCAGGTCGCTTGGATCGCTGATCTCTCCGGAGATGCACCGCTCTCCACACTCAAAAGCCGCAGTGAAGTCCCCGCCGGTGACACGTGGGATCTGACACCCATTTTTGCAGATGATGCGGACTGGGAATCCGAATTCTCCGATCTCGCATCCCGTTACGAAAGGATCCATGCCTTCAAGGGTACTTTGGGTAAAAGTGCCTCGGATCTTGCCTCCGCACTGAACTTCGAAAGCTCACTGGACCGCTCCACCGAACGTCTTGCCCAATATGCCGGCCTTCGCCTTTCCGAGGATAGCTCGAATGCCCAGGCACTGGACCGCGATGGGCGCCTCTCCTCGCTCTGTGCAAAGATCAGCGAGGCCTGCTCCTGGGTAGCCCCGGAGATCCAGGAGATCCCTGATACGACCTTTGAAGAATTTCTAACAGAACCGCTCCTAGCGGATTGGAAGACCTCCCTGCTACGACTTCGCCGTCTTAAACCGCATATTCTTAGCAACAAGGAGGAACGCCTGATCTCCCTCTCGATGCCGACGATCGGAGGGCATCACGAGACCTTCTCCCAACTGACGAATGTCGACATGACCTTCGGCACGGTGCGCAACGATCGTGGGCAGGAAGTCGAACTGACCCAGAGCAGCTTCTCCTCCCTGTTGCAGCGTCCAGACCGTTCCGTCCGCAAGGAGGCGTTTGATAAGTTTTATACAGAGTTCACAGCCCATCGCTACACGCTCGCCAGTTCACTTGCGAACTCGATCAAAGCGGATGTTTTCCTTGCCAAAGCACGTCATTATCCCTCGGCCCGCGAAGCCTCGCTCTTCCCCGACAATGTCCCGGTGGCCGTCTACGACAGCCTGATCGAGGCAGTCCGTTCACGACTACCCGTGCTTCACAAGTACTATGCGCTACGCCAACAGGTCTTTAATCTACCCGACCTGCATGTCTATGACACCTACGCCCCGTTGGTGTCGGCGGTTCAGAGCGATGTCCCGTTTGACGAAGCGATCGGAATGGTTCTCCAATCACTCCATCCGCTGGGAGCCGAATACACCGAGACTCTTGGGCGAGGTCTTCGGGAAGAGCGCTGGTGTGACCGCTACGAGAACAAGGGGAAGCGTAGCGGAGCCTTCTCCTACGGAACCTATCAGGCCCCCCCCTACATCCTGATGAACTACAAGCAGGATGTCTTCTCTGACATCTACACGCTGGCTCATGAGGCAGGTCACTCGATGCATACCTGGTATTCGAGAAAAACTCAAAGCTTCCAGAATTACCATTACCCCATTTTCCTTGCCGAAGTCGCCTCGACCTTTAACGAGATTCTCCTCACCGAGCATCTGCTTTCAGAGACCAAGGATCGCTCCATGCGCGCCTACCTGATCAACCGTCAAATCGACGATCTGCGTGGTACGCTCTTCAGACAGACGATGTTCGCGGAATTTGAAAAAATCTCCCATGCCGCCGAGGAATCCGGAGCTGCCCTCACTCTCGAGAGCTTCCGCAAGATGTATCGTGAACTCTTGGACACCTACTTCGGAAGTGGTGTTGTGATCGATGAGGAACTTGAACTGGAGTGCCTGCGCATCCCACACTTCTACAGCGCCTTCTATGTCTACAAGTACGCCACCGGAATCTCGGCCGCCATCACCCTGGCGGATCAGGTTCTCAAGACCGGCGACACCGAGCGCTATTTCGGATTCCTAAAGAGCGGGGGTAGCAAGTTCCCGATTGAGACGCTAGCCGAGGCGGGCGTCAATATGGATTCACCGGAACCGGTGCATGCCGCCCTAGCGCTCTTCGAGCGCAGGGTCATGGAACTTGAGGAACTCCTCACTGTTTCCAGCGGGACCAACTGATGAACGCGGGATTCATCGACAGGCTTGTCGAGCGGATCCGATTTGTGGAACCGGCCGATATCGGCCACTACCTTCAAATCCTCTCCAAAGAGAAAGGATTTCTGGAGACCATTTTTAACGCCATCTTGGAAGGTGTTGTCGTTACCGACCCACAGGATCACATCATCTACATGAACAAGGCGGCCTGCTCGTTCTTCGGGATGAATGGCGCTGAACACATGGGACGGAGTCTGGCTCAGGCTATTCCCGGTCTGGAACTCAAGTCGGTGGCACGTCCCGGTGATGTCATGAGTCGGGACCTGGAGGTCTTTTACCCCGAGCACCGCTTTCTCAACTTCTATGTCAGTCCTCTGATGAGTGACGAAAAGGAAATCGCTCAGCGCGAACTGGTGGGCAGAGCCATTATCCTGCGCGACATCACCGAGGAACGGCGTGAGACTCAGGAAACGATCGAGAGCGAGCGTCTCTCCGCCGTGACGCTCCTTGCAGCGGGCGTGGCACACGAGATCGGAAATCCTCTCAATTCGCTCGATATCCAGCTTCAGCTTCTGGAGCGTCGCCTGAGAAAGCCCTCTCTCTCCAAAGTTGATCAGAAAGAAGTGGCTGACTCCGTCGCGGTGGCCCGCGGCGAGGTGAAACGTCTCGACCAGATCATCACCCAGTTTCTGAAAGCCGTCCGACCTGCCCCTCTCGAGTGTAAGCCGACCGACTTCAATGCACTGATTCTGGAAACAGTAGAGTTTCTCCGCAACGAAGTGGAGGACCGTGGCATCACGGTGGACCTCTTTCCCGCAAAGCATCTCCCAAAGGTCTCGCTGGATCGGGATCAGTTCCGGCAGGCTCTTTACAATGTCATCAGGAACAGCTTCCAAGCCATGGGGAGCACCGGACATCTGCGTATCGGCACAGCCTGTGATGACTCCCATGTCTGGGTAAGCATTGGAGACACAGGTGGAGGAATCGATCCCTCCAAAGTCGGCACCATCTTCCAACCCTACTACACCACCAAGGAAAACGGCTCCGGCCTGGGACTCAATATCGTCCAGCGCATCGTGCGGGCCCATGGGGGTGAGATCATGATCCAGAGTGCACAGGGGCAGGGAATGCTCTTCACAATCCGCCTCCCTCGGGATGACCGCCGCGTCCGCTTTCTCCCTCCGATTTCGGAGGAATCAAAAAAATGAATATTTTATCGCGCAGAGGCGCAGAGGCGCAGAGAAATGATAGTGTAGGTTTTGAGATTTCATCCCTGCCTTCCTGATCTCCAGATCCAAATTCACCCAGACTACTATCCAACTCCATGAGCGCACTCCAAGTCGGCGATAAGGCCCCCTCCTTCACCACCACCGCTGTCGGCGGAATCTACGGCAGTGGAACCCCTCTAAAGCTAACCGACCTGAAAGGACAAGCTGTCGTCCTCTATTTTTATCCAAAGGATGACACGCCGGGCTGCACAACGCAGGCTTGTGGGATTCGTGACGAGTGGAAGGCTATCACAGCTACTGGTGCCGCCCTATTCGGGGTGAGCATTGATCCGGTAAAGTCCCATGAAAAATTCATTACTAAGTTCGACCTCCCCTTCCCCCTATTAAGCGACACCGATAAATCAATCGTGGAGGCTTATGGCGTCTGGGTGGAGAAATCGATGTACGGAAAGAAGTACATGGGAACAGAGCGCACCACCTACATCATCGAACCCATGGGTAAAATTGCCGCCATCTTCCCCAAGGTAAAACCAGCCGAGCACACGGGCCTCGTCTTGAAAGCTCTGCAGGAACTGAACTAAGGAGGCTATTGCGGAGTTCGGCTATCTTCCCAAGAGATCATTCTTGAGATCGGTCGCTACGGGGTTAGACCCGAACCAGAGGCTCAGGAAAGACTTCTGAAAATCACGCCCAGGAATGGTTCCTTTCTTCGTGCCCTGATCGAAGATCACGGTATTCGTTCCCAGCAACTGAACCTTTTCAACACCGAGGTTCTGAAGCGGTCCGAACATGGCGATGAATGTATCCCGATCCCGTGCATAGCCGGGATAGGTGTAACTGACACTCTCGGCAAACTGGGATTCCCAAGCCTTGGTGACATCCGACTGGTTCACTGCCCTAAGGAAGGTGAAGTCGAACTCCATTGGTCCCAGAGAAGACATTATCCCTGAGTCCGTCCGTATCGCAGTCGGTGTGTAGAGGGAGGCAACATAGATTTTGATGGGAATCATCAGGAGGCTGAATGTCCGCAAACCTGCGCCGTTCAACTGTAGGGTCTCTCCTCCTACCTGAGATGTCGGAGGCAGAGTCACACCCTGAATCTCAAGAGCGCGAGCTGAGTGCGCACTCATCAGGAGCAAGAGCAGGATCCATCCCCTCTTCATTACTAAGCGCCGTAGCTCTTGGTGAACTTCTTCTTCCCCTCGTCTTCAGCAACTGGAGTTGTTTCTGTCTTAGGAGCTTCGGGCTGAGCAGGTATTTCGGAAGTCACCGAGTCATGGGTGTGATCGCCATGATCACAGTTCTCGTCGTGAACGTGACCGGAGGGAGAACCACCGCTGTGCGCTACCTGGGCCACCTGCACGAAGGCCAACTGGAGCTCCGAGAGGACACTGGTCAGGATCTTCTCCTCATCCTTATTGAGATTACCACGGGTCTTCTCCTTGATGATCTCGAGGTGGTCGATGAACATCCGTGCGGCGTCGAGATTCACCTCGGCTTTTCCGGTTGAGGGATGTGCCATCTGACCGAGGCAAAGGGCTGCTTGCTGGGCATTCATCATGACGAGTTCGATGAAGCGCTGGGTGAGATCAGCGGAGTTGGTGGATTGTTGGATTTCAGCCATGGGATGTTGTGGTTAAGGGGTTTGGGTAATGGGGATTGGGGATCTCGATAAAGGGGATCGCTTTAGGGAGCTTTAGAAGGATCGTGCAAGGGAGCTGTGGACTTTACTGCAGGAGGGCCGACAACAACTTCGACGCTCTTGGCATCATGGAAGTATTTATTCGCTACCCGCTTAGTATCCTCAAGGGTGACTTTTTCGATCTCGGCCTTGCGTACCTTGTCGTGATCGTAGCCTAGCCCGAGGAGTTCGTTGGTTGCACACATACCGGCCAGCGCGGTACTCGATTGATTCCGGATTGCCTCGGCCCCCAGGAGCTTCGCCTTTGCCCTGTCGAGTTCCACCTGAGTAAGGCCTTCAGCAGCAAGTTTATCGATCTCGTCATTAAACTCATGTTTGGCCAGATCGACCTTCTTCGGATCCGTGCCGAGGTAAAAGACGAAGGCTCCGGGGGCTAGACCCGTGGAATTGGAAGCGCCGACAAAGTAGGCAAGGCCGAGTTTTTCGCGGATCCTGACAAAGAAGCGTGAACCGAGATCACTGGAGGCTTCTTCGATCAGTTCCAGCGCTGGCTTATCTGCTGCATCGATCGTCGTGCCAAGGAAGCCCTTCATGATCACTGCCTGCTGTTTCTGCCGCTCCGCGGATGTCTCAATCGACTTGGCTAACGGCGAGGAGACTGGAGGATGAGTCAGTGCGAGTTCACCTGCTGGAAGGGATCCGAAGTCATCTTTTGCAAGGGCCAGCGCTTCGTCGGGATTCACAGCACCGAAAATGGAAAGGACACCATTCTTTCCAACCACAAGCTTGTCACGATAGGCCTGCAACTCCGCAGGGGTTAGCTTGGCAACGCTCTCTGGGGAACCTGTTGCGCGAAGGGCATACGGGTGATTGCCATAGAGACGAGGCTTCAGCAAATTACGCGCAGTCGAGGTGATCTGGTCGTCTTCGGCTTTGATGGCGGCGAGCTGGGAATCCTTCTCCAAAGCGACCTCTTCTGCAGGGAAGGTGGCATTGAGCAGGACATCCGAAAGAATCTTCATCCCCAGCGGGAGATCGTCCTTCATGACTTCAACGGCTACGGAGAAGCTATTGTTTCCGGAGGAGGCTCCGATCGAGCCTCCAACATGCTCGACAGTCTCGGCGATTTGCTGAGCTGTGCGGGTCGTTGTTCCCTTGACGATGGTGCTGGCCGTGAGTTGGGAGACGCCATTGTTCACCGGTGTCTCAGCCAGGAGACCGCCACGGAAGGCCGCAATGATGGAGACAAGCGGCAGGCGGTTATCCTGGTGGATGAGGACACGGAGTCCATTGGAGAGTGACTCCTTGTGAATTACTGACTCGGCAGGTTTGACGGCAGCTGTCTCGGCCGATTTTTCTTGGTTGATCGGATCGAGTGAAGTCACCGTCAGCCCCTCGGGCTTGAGATAGAGGGCCGCCACACGACGAACATCTTCAGGAGAGACCTTCTCGATCGACTCGAGGTAGCGCTTGCCGAACTCGGCATTGCCCGTCATGAGCCAGCCATTCCCGTAATCAGATGCGCGTCCGCGCATGGTGGTCAGTCCATGGTAATGATCAGAGAGCAGGCCTTTTTTCGCCTTGGCGAGTTGCTCAGGAGTAACGCCATCACGCGAGACTTTTTCAACCAGGGAAAGGATTTCCTTCTCCGCAGCATCGCGCTTGTCGGGATCGGCAATCGCCCCCACATAGATGAGTCCTTCCTTGGGCGTGAGGGTATAGAGCCCGGCTCCGATCTGGTGCACAAGGCCTTTCTTCTCACGAACATCGGCATTGAGGATGGAGCTGGTACCCGCCCCAAGAATAGCCGAGAGAACCTCGACGGCGGGAGCATCCGGGCTCGTGGCTCCGGGAGCGCGCCAAGCGATATTCATACGGCTAAGGTCAGTCGGAAAGGTGTCCCGAGCCTGCTGCTTGCCAAGTTGAGGTGGCTCTTCGGCAATCGTCACGGGTTCGAGCGGCATGCGGGGATATTTCTCAAAGTAGTTCCCCAACTGGTCACGGATCTCCGCAGCATTCACGTCGCCGACGACAACGAAGCAGAGGTTGTTTGGGACATAGCGGCGCTTGTAGTAATCCAGGACATCCTGACGGGTGAGCTTATTGTAGATATCGAGGTGTCCGATGACTGGCTCCTTGAATGGGCTGACATGGTAGGCCGTTCGAAAAAGAAGGAGTGATGCGGTACGATCGGGATTGTCATATCCCATGGCGAACTCGCGCCGGATAACCTCCTGCTCCTTGTTGTATTCGGCCTCAGGGAGCGTCGCGTTCATCATCGCATCGGCCAGGATATCGACTGCCTTGGAGGCACCTTTGGCGGGAACATCGATCCAGTAGACGGTGCGATCGTAGGAGGTGTAGGCATTGATATACCCACCCTGATCCTGGACCTGACTGGCGATCACTCCCGGCGCCCGGGAGGAGGTTCCCTTGAAGAGCATGTGTTCCAGAATGTGAGAAAGACCTGCCCCGAGGAGCTTCCCTTCATGAATGGAGCCGGTATTACACCAGGCCTGCACACTTGCAACGGGAGCCCCCTTGTTCTCCTCGACGATAAGTGTCAGACCATTGGGAAAAGTGAAGACCTGCGGCTTGGCTGAAAATAAAGGATCCGCTTTGGCAATCTCGTTGATAATCGCCGAGACTTCACTTCCCCCGGCATTCGTTCCCTCGGCCCCGCCCTGATGGTTCGACTGATCAGGAGATGCATTGAGAATGGGTAGAGAGATGAGCGTCATGAGTAGCAGGAGTGGTTTCATTTGGTAAAAAGCACCTGCTGATCACCCAATAGTGAATCAGCAGGGATCAATGGAGTCGGGGATGTTAGGGGCGGCGGAAGAAAAGGGGCGATAAAGGCATCGTGAAAATCGAATCCGCGCTCGAAATCATCGATTCTATCATTCTCTGTGCGTCCAAAGGCTCCGGCTTCGATGAGGTTAAAAACCATCTCTCCAATATCTCGGCAAGAAGTAATCCCCCAATAGTTAAGGACGGTGGGGGCCATCGGTCCAAATTCCTTAAGTGCCATACGCTTGAATCCATCAAGCAGTTCCTCCGCAGAGACATGCGCAGACACTGGTTGCTGCTTTGACTTGGAGCGCTTCTTGAGTGTGGCCTCCAGTGATTCCCTCAAGAACTGGTATCCCTCGGGGCGGTAACTCTCTTTTTTTGCAACAGCAAGGGCGACGGCCTCATTAAATCCTGAAACTTTCATGTAATAGAGACGATGAGATCAGTGGGTGGAATCTGAGTATGGCGCAGTCCGTTCAGGAAGCATGGCATTCAACCGGAAATGCCTGATGCCTGCTCCCATAAGCAACGCAACAAGAATGAAGATCATCACTGTCTGCTCTTGCCGTGTCAGATTCAACATCCCAACACGATAATCCGCACAGACGAAGGTGCAAGTGTCACGAGTCGATATCCTGTCTTTTACGCCTGTACCAGCTCCTCACCATCCACGGCTTTCAACGGCATCAAGATAGCGACCTACCGGTCCCTTACGAAGCTTAGGTTCGGGAGATTTTAACAATGCATCAAAGAGACCGCTTTGCACGGGGATCTTCGCTGCCTCGTACCAGTCCAGGTAGTCATTGATTTCCCGGGAACGCTTCAGGGTAGAGACTCGAAGTGATGTAAGCGCGGAGAGGCTTTCCTTGAGCTTCTTGCCAGAGAGATGCTTCGGTGATTTGAGAAGATTCATTGTTGAGTCAATGAGAGGAATCACCAAAGGGTTGGCCTGGAAACGCAAGGCGCTCATTCTTGAATTGATCTCTTGTAGGGTGAATTCCGCGCCCCTCTCCTTGCGAAGCTTTTCAAAGGAGACGGCATCCATGGGGATCGATTGTGCAACTGCATCGTATTGATGGAGGCTCTCGCTGGCGTTCAGTTCTTCAGTCACACCTTGATCCGCCTGGGATGAAGTTGCCATCAGTAACAACCACTCTCTCTCGACGCGTTGCATCGGCCATCCTGAAGGCCATCGTGAGAGCGAACTCACTGTTTCATGATTCTTTTTCAAATCATTGGAGCCATCTCCTCGGATCCATTTTCTAAAGACAGCACTCCCCTCACCCTTCAATCCAGCCAGAACAAGAGACGCAGCCCTCCTATGGTAATTTTCCTCCAAGAGGTGGTTTTCATCACCAGGAGGCCTTTCTACCAAAAACGCTTCAATTCCCGGAGGAGCACCACCTTGAAGATAGGAAACTTGGATGTTTTTTTGAGTACTGGCATCATTGCAAAGTGTGGCTAATCCATACGCGAGCCATGGAGGGATCTCGGGAATAGAGGATCCAACAATAGGAGCTTTGCCCGCATAACGCTCTCGGAGAAGGATGGCACTTGAGAGCACTCTAGCGGACTGGCTTCCGAATTGCGGCCCCTCCTCCTGGTGAAGATCGATCTGAATCCTAGGCATCCCCCCTTCCAAAGAATCCACCCTGAGACGTGGCTGCTCCTCTCTGGAGGAGTGAGGTCCATGGAGTACAACTAGAACTGGCGGAAAATCCTGCGACTCAAAGCCGGTGACCTCGTAAAAACGTTTTTCTATCACGCTCAACCAGCGCGCCTCACGGCGAGTCGATTCCTGATCATCGCATTGGAGATGAAAGAGCCCCTGTGGTGTGGTGACTCCTATTGGAGATGCAGCGATGGCATACTGTGTAAATAGTAACATACCTATCCAAAGCACGAAGGCTAATCGGCTCAGGAAACAAATGTCGCCTCCGATCATTCGATTCCTCGCAGTACTTTTTTAGGGCTTGCTGCTGAGATCAACGAAACCGGGACGAATACGAACGGTCTCCGCCTCTTTCATCATCTGCAACTCTTGGGTAAATGGCGCTGCACAGGAGTGCATAAAGGGAGTGATCAGCTTAAGAAAGGGCCCTCGAATGGGAAGCATGCCGAT
>CAIKYN010000205.1 GCA_903831635.1 uncultured Spartobacteria bacterium | reverse complement strand
TCCATCGGTCATGCCATGCATGGAAGGCTTCGCCCCTCTGGGAAAGGGCACCATCGAATAGTTCTGTCTCAATGGACTTGGTGAGCGCAGCAAACGTCGAGGTGAAGTCCGCCTTGGCGCCCTGCATCCAATCCAGGAGTCCCTTGGTTAGTTCCGAATCCACCGCCTCTTCCGTGATCAGGCCGAGCTTTGCACGCAACCCGGCCTCATGATGCGTATGGAATAGCTTCGGATACTTGCCCAACGCTTCCTCGGCAGCAGACACGGCTTTTTCCTGGTCAGGATTAATCATGGGGAGCAATGCCTCGGCCAATCGAGCAAGATTCCAATGCGCGATATCGGGCTGATTGCCATAGGCGTAGCGGCCATTACGATCGATTGAACTGAAAACGGTCGATGGATGGTAAGTATCGAGGAAGGCGCAGGGACCGTAGTCGATGGTTTCCCCGCTCAAGGCCATGTTGTCGGTATTCATCACGCCATGGACAAACCCCACGCACATCCAACCGGCTATCAGCTCGGCCTGTCGTTCGATCACTGCCCCGAGCAGGGCCAACGCCTTGTTTTCGGCTCCGAGAAGATCCGGATAGTGCCGCCCCAGCGTGTAGCTGGTCAGTGCATCGAGAGCGGCGCAATCGCCCAGGGCATGGGCATATTCGAATGTCCCGACGCGGATGTGACTGGCAGCCACTCGAGTGAGGATGGCTCCAGGGAGCATATCCTCGCGATAGATCTGCTCCCCTGTTGTGGCCACCGCCAGACTGCGTGTCGTCGGGATACCGAGAGCATGCATCGCCTCGCTGATGATGTATTCGCGGAGCATCGGCCCTAGGGCAGCCCGTCCGTCACCACGACGGGAATACGGGGTCGGCCCAGAACCCTTGAGCTGTATGTCGAAACGCAGGCCCTGCGGCGCGAGATGTTCCCCGAGAAGAACCGCCCGACCATCCCCGAGATTGGTGAAATGCCCGAACTGATGACCCGCATACGCTTGGGCGATCGGATCGGCTCCCTCCGGAAGACGATTCCCCGAAAAAATCTCCCCACCCGCTTCCCTTAGGGCATCAGTATCAAGACCGAAATCCGCAGCCAGCTTCTCATTCAGGATGACCAGATTCGGATCGGCCACCGATACCGGATGGACACGGCTGTAGAGCACCTCCGGTAATCGGGCGTAGGAGTTATCAAACTGCCAGCCAGCCTTGGCCATCTTATCTGCATTTGAACTCATGGAGCTGACGGTCACAAGGTCCTACCCTCAAGTCTTACTCACGGTCAGTTGTAGAAACGAAAGCCCCTGAAATCGGCGATAATCAGCATCAAAGGAAACCAACCGTGAGCGCGTGGTGAATGCCACGGAGGCAAGCCATGCATCCGTGAGATGAGAGGGTGGGAAGGTGGCATCTTCAGACCATTGCTTCATCCTCGACTCCGCGGAGTCGGGCTCGGCAACGAAGATAACCTCAGGAAGATCGCGAAAGGCTTGATAGGCGCTCCAAGCCTCCTCTGCTGTGAAGGGATCTCCCTTCATGACATGGCGATTGCCTAGCAACCGTATCAGTCCCAGCATCGAAACCCTAGTGAAGGCTAGCCGGGGCGCGGACTCTGTTACCCAGTAACGCTTGGCTCTATCGTGATGTTCGTGGTCAGGATCGGTAAGTGCCAACCAGACATTGATGTCCGGCAGGTCAACGGCCGACATTCCCCTCCTCCTTGGCCAGTAACTCGTCGAGACGATCGCTCGAAAGGGCAGGATGTTTTTTGCCCGTGGGCTTTCGAATCAGAGGAAGCGTACTTCTGCGAGGGATTGCTTCGGAAGAGTCTTGAACCCGTGTAGCCAGCCCCGCCTCAATCAACTGACACAAGATCTCCTTGAGCTTCAGTCCGCGCAGAGAAGCTTCAGCCTTCAGTTTTCGGAAGGTGGGATCAGGGAGATCAAGGGTGGTTCGCATAAAAACTTTTTTACATCAGATTGCGCATAAATCAAGCAAGAGTCCTATCAGTTCAAAACATACGAATTGTAATTCTCCGGGAGCGCAACTCATCAGTGATGAGTTAGGCTTGGCATCTGCTTCTACTTTTTGTGCTTTTTTGTGCCTCTTGTGGCAAACCTCTTTCCTCACAGACTCTAACTGCGACCGCAGACCAGTGCCACCACGCCGAGGACTGCAAGCAGTGAACCGATCAGGGCACGGGGAGTGGGGCGTGCTTTCTCATACACAAACGACAGCATCATGACTGCTAGCGGCGTGGTGGAGACAATGGAGAGCACGATCGCGCTGGGCGAGTCGCGCAGCCCCCACTGGTAGCAGGCCACACCAAGCACTGGGCCAGCCACCGCATTACCAAGGATCCAAGGCATCGCAAGCCGCCAAGGACGATCGTGAGGTTTTTGGGTCTGGCGCCAATGCGTTAATACACCCGTAACCCCAGCCACCAACGCCACGCATGAGATACCTCCCAGCAAACGCTGATACGCCGAGGAAGGACCATCCAACTGGAGCCCAATCTTGTGATCGAGCTGGAACCCTTGTCGGCTCACGACAGCACCCCACGCCTGACCGCAGGCCCCTATGATCGCAAAGACGACACCTGTCATGCGATACCCCTTTGGAATCTCACTCTCTCGCTCAGGAGCAATGGCCAGCACCACACCCGCTAGGATCACCACCGCGCTCACCATTTGAGTTGGAGTAATGCGTGTACCGAGCCAGAGCCATTCGGTAATAGCCCCTATGGGAACGGCCAGACACTGAACGATCAGCACCGTCAGGCCAGCTCCCAGCCTCGGAAGCGCCTCGAACAACGTAATATCCCCCAGACCGAATCCAAGGACACCACTGAGGATAAAGAGCGGAAGACCGGGTCCCCTCATCCCCTGTCCGAAGCAATGCGCCCAGAGTCCCAGGATGAGGAGCGCCACGGCCTGACGTGCCAGATTGGCAGACTGCGAACCCAGCATTCCCGCCGATCGCCGAGCCAGAATCGCCGATGCGGCAAAACAGAACGTGGTCAGGATGGCAGCGAACATGGAGGGAAGGATTACTTGACCTCACCCATGAATCGAAGATTTTAATCTGGAACCAAGCGACTGGGAAGTCGCACGGAAGACTGACGAAGTCAGCCCCGCAGGGGTGCCACTGCTTCCGGGAGGAAGTGGCATCAACTCAGGAAAACAGGAAAATGCCTGAGAAAAGTGGCGCCTCTAATGAATGCTACGCTTTCTGGATCAGATCCCCCTCGACGAACTGATCAATGAGTCCCGAGATGAGGGTCTGATAGGGAACCCCCTTGGAGGTCGCCACACGCTGGATCCCCACCATATTATGCTCGCAGAGCCTGATATTGATTCGACGATCCTTTTGGAAGGTATTGTCCGCCGTAGTCGCTAGTTTTTTGAGCACAGTCTTGCGCGGCTTGACCAAGGCAATCTCTCCCTCCTGATACAGGTCAGCTATCTTCTGCTCTGATTCAGTCAGTTTCATTGGTTTTCTCCTCCAGATAATCACGGGTTGCTTTGTGGCTTGGAATAAGGGTGATCAGCCAGATCACCCCTCATCCAGACAAAGAGGAAGGGATATCGATAAATATCTGATCCCAGGAATCAGCCCCGTAACCTACTGCAGGGTGATGCTGTTGGTCGTGCTGGCGGCGTTGTAGTTCGTCGTGGCGGCGGCTGAGGCGGTGACGGAGACTGTTCCCTTGGCCTTCATCGTGGCCGTCTTCCCGGAGATCGACAGAATCGAGGTGTTACCGCTGGCGAAGGTCACATTGGTTCCCAAGGTGCTCGCGGTACTGGAGGCTGAGAGCGAGAAGGTCCCGTTCTTCACAAAGGACACGGGAGTGGTCGGATTAAATGTCACCGTCTGTGCGGCCTTCGCGACCGTCAGCGTTTTGGCTACCGCTGTGGCGGCGTTATAATTGCTATTGCCAGTCTGACTCGCCGTGATCGAAGAAGAACCCGCGCCGACAATCGTCACCGTATTGCTTGAGATCATCGCCACATTGGTGTTGGCACTCGTGAAGGTCACCGGCAGTCCCGAAGAGGCCGTGGCCGAAAGAGTGAACGAACTATTCCCGTAGGTCTGAGCGGTCGGGGCCGTGAAGGTGATGGTCTGGGGCGCCTTGGTCACAGTCAGGATTTGCGGAACCGTGGGAGCAGCCGCATAGTTGGCATTACCGGCTTGAGTGGCGGTGATCGTCGTCGATCCCACACCTGTGATGGTCACGACATTTCCTGACAGAGTCGCCACATTCGTGTTGGAACTGCTGTAGCTCAACGGAAGTCCCACGGAAGAGTTCAGCGGCAGAGCGAAGGTGTTGGTCGAGTAGGAACGGGAGGCAAGCGCTCTGAATGGAATCGTCTGCGCGGCTTGGGAGACGATCAGCGTCTGATTGACCGTGGGTGCTGCTTTATAGTTTGTATTACCTGACTGCGAAGCGGCGATCGTCGTGGATCCCACTCCCGTGATCGTCACGACATTCCCCGAGATCGTGGCAACCGAGGGGGACGAGCTGCTGTAGCTCACCGGGAGTCCCGCCGAGGAGTTGAGCGGTAGGGTGAAAGTGTTAGTGGAGTAGGAGTGGGAGGGAAGCGCCCCAAATGGAATCGTCTGACTCCCTTGAGTCACCGTGAGAGTCCGACTCACATTGGTCGCCGCTTTGTAAATGAAATCACCCGGCTGACTCGCCGTGATCAGGCAGGAACCGACTCCAGTGATCGTCACCTTGTTGCTGGAAACCGTCGCTACGGTGGGATCCGAGCTGGAGTAAGTGATCGGATAATTGCTGCCCGCCGAGGAGGTAGCCGTCAGCGAGAAAGGCACCGTTCCAAAAGCCTTCGCGGGAATCATCGGAAAGGTAATCGTCTGGTTGTTTGTAGGAACAGGTGCCTCCGCTTGGAACAGAGCCGAAACCTCATTTGAGGAAAGAGCTCGGTTGTAGATACGTAAATCAGAAAGAGATCCAGAAAACGCCGTGCCTCCCGCCCATTCTGGATTGTAACCAATGGTAAGTTTTGATGGAGTTATATTAAAATTTTGAGTCTGAGTATATGGCCCCAAAGCATAGCTAGGAATATTAACTCCATCTAAATAGATTTTGGTATTTGATAGATATCCGGAGTAAACTATTGATAATTGATGCCATTGGTTAAATATATTGCCAAGGATTGGGCCATCGATATCTGCAAAGTTTCCCCAAAAAAGAAATTGATTATCGTATAAAAGAATTGCATTTCCTGATCCTGGATAACTTTCAGATCCAAAAGAATAAATAAAAGCCCCAATGCTTCCAGGATCTAGCTTCGACCATAGCGTAATTGTATGATCCGAATTACCCACTATACCGATATCGCTCTTTGAGGATATTGAGTCATATGCGCCAGAAATTTTAAGAGCATTACTCGATTTTCGAAATCTATCTAAATCAAAATAGATTCCCGAAGATGGATTTTTTAAATCATTATTATTTAACGAATAATCTTTTAAATTTCCCTTAAACGGATAATAAGCCAATAGTCCCTGCCAGAGGTTAAAGTCGACTCCGGTGATGTTCAGGGCGGCGTTGGAGCTGGTGACGGTGGTTCCATTCTGATCGGTCACATCACAGGAGTAGTAACCGACTGTATTGGCTGCGGCATTACTCAGGATCAGAGAGGCATTGGTCTGATTTGCGAGATCCACCCCATCCTTCATCCACTGATACGCATAGGGAGGCACCCCATTCGTCTCCACCACACTAAACGTCGCCGTCTGACTATTCGTCGCCGTAAGAGAAACATCAGTAGGTTGGTTGGCGATAGAGACAGGAGGAGTACTTTCAATTGTATAAAGGTTAGCAACCTCATTGGAAGAAAGTGCTCGGTTGTATATCCTTACATTAGAGATAGATCCTTGAAAGAAACGATCTACTGATCCGTCCTGGCCATTACAACCAATGCAAAGAATTGGTTCATATTGCTGCGGCTCATTTAAGTTAGCCGTTGAAACAAGAATTCCATTAACAAAAATGCTCACCTGTGTATTCGATCTAACTAAAACTAGATGGCTCCATGTATTACTCTGAAGTGAGTTTATTATTCCAGTGGCTGTTGCATCATTGCCAGATCCCGAGTATTGAACAAACTTAATCGAATTATTTATATACAGCGGGGGAATATTCGAAATGTCATTTAATCCCAAATAGGGAGATACTCCTTCTCCCCCATCTGTCATATCCATGATTATGGATGCTTGATTTAATGTTTCGGGTTTGAACCAAACAGACCAGGTGAAAATATCCCCAAGGTTAGGAGTATTATATGCTAAGATATATGAGTTTGTTCCATTAAAATAGTAAGCTCCTTCAGAATTTTCAAAAATCCCATTAGTAACCAAAGTATTGTAGGCATATCCGTTGTACCCATTCCCGCTGTAATCATTAACATCCCCATGGAGTGGATACCATGCGACCAGCCCATTCGTGAGCGAGTTTGTTCCTGATTGAGCAAAGGAACTTCCGATTGCTGCCATTAAGGCACCCAAGATGAGTAGTTTTTTCATAGTTGAAATCATTGGTTGATTGAAAAAGTTGTCAGGGCCCCGATCCCTCGCCTGATCGCCTCGGCAGCGACGATTTCCTGAGGGAGCAGCGTGGCCTCCGAGACGCGCTGTAAGTTCACGGCAACACCTTTGGAAAGGGGGACATGAACGGGGGAGGTTTTCCCTTTTGCTACTTTGGCCGATCCGACCCTGCTGGCCCTTCTCCCACTGGTTGATACAGTTCGTTGCACAAACAATGTCTGGTAGCAATTGCCAGACATGTCAACGCATTTGTTTGGTAAATTTTACAAGGTTGGAGGAAATTGCTCTGGTAATGCCGTTGCCGAAGCCTAAGAAATCTGCCTCTATCGCCCTGCCCAAGATCATGAAAAGGATCAAGAAGCCCTCTTCGGGGACGACGATCGCGGTGCATCTCCCAGCTGATCTCCGGGAACGCGTCGATATGGCGGCCGCCAAGAGCGGGCTCTCGAAGCAGGATTTCTACAGGCTCTGTCTGGAGATCGGGATGATCTTTTGGGATGAGGCGGGCTCCATCGCCTTCACCCTTCACGATGCGGGGAAGAATCCGGTCTCGGTCACTAAAGTCAGGGCCATCTGCGCCGACTATGGGCTCTACCTCCCGGAGGAGATCACCGCGCTCCGCGCCGCAGAGAATGCGGAGTGAGGGTCAATAACTCTGGAAACCAAGAAGGGTAGGCACCGAAGCGTTAGCCGTAGCATTTACGCTATTTTTCAAAAACCAGTTCAGCCAAGGTTCGCATGCTTGGATGGAGAGTTAGGCGGACAAGCGAAGTCATAGATACCACTCCCTTAGGGCGACGGTATTTTAGATGCGGGGATAGGCGCCCAAGCGCAGCTGTGTGAATCACACTGCAAACGCAGGGCAACAACGCCCCGCGCTAAAAGAGCCAGCCAAAGGGCGACGGTAATTTAAGGCCAGAGTTAGGCGGTCAAGCGAAGCTGTAGTAGAGCTACTGCGAGCGCAGACCAACGACGCTATGGCCCAAAGGACCAAGCCCTTAATCGATGGCGCCGACTGCTTCCGAGAGCTCTCCACGGACATACTCCCGATTCAACATCGCAATCACGCTGGCAGGAACATTTGCAGGACAAACTGCCTCGCAGGCGTAGTAGTTGGAGCAATTGCCGAATCCTTCCTCCTGCATGGTGCGGACCATGTTACGGGCGCGGCTCTTGCGCTCGGCCTGACCCTGGGGCAGGAGTCCGAGATGGGTGACCTTGGCACCGACAAAGAGCATGGGTGAGCTGTTCGGGCAGGCTGCGGCACATGCTCCGCAACCGATGCAGGCGGCGGCATCCATGGCTGCATCAGCCACGGGCTTGGGAATCAGGGTCGTTGAGGCATCGGGCGCACCGCCGGTGTGCTCGCTGATGAAGCCACCGGAACGGATGATCCGATCGTAGGCGCTGCGATTGACCACAAGATCCTTCACGATCGGGAAGGCACCGACACGGAAAGGCTCGACGGTGATGGTCTGGCCATTCTCAAACTTACGCATGTAGACCTGACAGGCGGCTCCGCGACCCGGTCCCTGGGGAACACCGTTGATGACCATGTGACAGGTTCCGCAAATGCCCTCGCGGCAATCGCTGGCAAATGAGACCGGCTCCTTACCCTCCTTGGTGAGGCGGTTGTTCACGATATCGAGCATCTCGAGGAAGGAGCACTCGGAGGGGATTTCCGTGGCGTGAATCTCGATAAACTCACCCTGATCCGCGGCGGACTTCTGCTTCCAGAGTCTGAGATGAAAGTTCATGGTGCTCATGATCGTAAGTCTTGTAGGGGTATCGGCGATTACTTGTAGCTGCGGGTAGCGAGATGGACGGCCTCGTAGTGAAGCGGCTCCCTGACAAGCTCCGGCTGGCTCCCCTCACCTTGGAACATCCAGGCGTAGACCTCGGCGAATTTGTCGTCATGGCGAAGCGCTTCTCCCTCGGGTGTCTGATGCTCGACGCGGAAGTGACCACCGCATGATTCCTCGCGGGTGAGCGCATCATTGCACCTGAGCTCACCGAACTCGAGAAAGTCGGCCACGCGACCGGCGCGCTCCAGGGATTGATTCAACTCGGTTCCGGTACCGGGGATGGCGACTTCTTTCCAGAAGCGCTCGCGCAGGGCGCGGACATCGGCGATCGCCTTCTTGAGACCCGCCTCGCTGCGGGCCATGCCGCACTCATTCCAGATGATGAGTCCAAGCTCACGGTGAAATTCATCGACAGGAACGTTCCCCTTCACCGCCAGGAGCTTCTCCACACGGGCACGGACCTCCTCTTCGGTCTTCTTGAACTCGGGCATGTCGGTGGAGACCTTCTTCCCGAACTGGGTGGAGAGATATTCACCAAGGGTATTCGGGATCACGAAATAACCATCTGAGAGTCCCTGCATCAGGGCCGAGGCTCCGAGGCGATTGGCACCATGGTCGGAGAAGTTCGCCTCTCCGAGCACATGGAGTCCCGGAATGGTGCTCATGAGATTATAATCCACCCAGAGGCCACCCATGGTGTAATGAACCGCGGGATAAATGCGCATCGGACGCTCGTAGGCGCTCTCTCCGGTGATGTTCTGATACATCTCGAAGAGATTGCCGTAGCGCTCGCGGATGGTCTTCTCACCCAGACGGGCAATGGCGGCGGAGAAGTCGAGGTAGACACCGAGTCCACC
>CAIKYN010000204.1 GCA_903831635.1 uncultured Spartobacteria bacterium | reverse complement strand
CGGAGGTCGTTTGCGAGTGCCATGATGTCGTGGAGTGAAGGGTGGGGATTAAATGAGTTTGAGTCGGGCGAGATCCTGGGAGTCGACCACGCCCAAGGGGTTTCCCTGAGTATCCGTGACCACGAGATCGTCAATCCGATGTTGTTCTAGCACCATCAGAACCTCGACGGCAAGTTTGTCGGCATCAATGGTGATCGGGCTTGGGGTCATTACCTCCGCGACCAGGCGCGTTCCGATCTGAGGATCTGTGGGAAAACGGCGGGCAAAATCACCATGGGTGAAGATTCCGGCAAGCTGACCTTCGGCGTTCACAACCAGAGCGGCACCGGCGCGTTTAGCGGTCAAGGTTTTCAAAACCTCAACGACAGGATCACTGATCTTGACGATCGCGGCTTCCTCGCCACCTCGCATGATATCGCGCACTTTGAGGAGGAGGGACTGACCGAGCTGTCCTGCAGGATGGTAACGGGCGAAATCCTCGCGGGTGAAGCCCCTCTCCTGAAGGAGGACCATGGCCAGCGCATCGCCGAGCGCAAGCATCACGGTCGTGCTGGAAGTGGGGGCGAGATTATGGGGGCAGGCCTCCTGGGTGACGGAGACATCCAGGACGACGTCGCTGGCCTTGGCCAGAGTCGACGTGGGATTTCCCGTCAGGGAGACCTTCTTCACATCGAATCGTGCAAGCGCCGGCAGAACCCTGAGGAGTTCCTCGGTCTCCCCACTATAGCTAAGAATCAGAATCACATCTCCGTCCGAGATCACGCCGAGATCTCCGTGAAGCGCATTCAGGGAATCGAGGACGACAGTGGGCGCACCCGTGCTGGTGAGTGTGGCGGCGATTTTCTCTCCAATGTGGCCTGATTTCCCGACGCCAAGGACGACGATCTTACCCTGGCGGCCGATGGCCGCCTTCAACAACTCGACGGCGGATAAAAAACTCACGTCCAGACGCTCGGAGAGACGCTGGAGTTCGTTGATTTCGATTGAGAGAACGCGACGGGCGCGCTCGAGGGAATCCATCGGTGAATTCTGAACCGAGAGTGGGAAATGGGCAACGCTGAAGGAGAGGGCATGGTATGGGTGCTTGCTCCGTGCTCTGAAAGGGGGCTAAGATCTCTTTATGAACGGCAAGCTCCTTCGCCTTATTCTCCCATTGTTGGGCCTTCTAATGGCTGCTGGTTCCGGCTTTTCGCAGCAGGCCGTTTCGGATGCCTCCTTTGTAGCGCCCAAGCCCAAAAAAACAAAGGTTGAGACGGCACAGGAGGAGAAGCCCGCTCCTTACGATATCTCCGGCGTGGTGGCCCAGGCTTTCAACATGAAGAAGCCTCTTCAGCTCGTGAATCCCCTGGCTCCGAAGAAATACGGTGATGGACACGACAACGTGACTTGGGATCCCGATAATCCCGAGAAGCCGAAGGGTATTATCATTTTTGGCATCCAGTGGTAGGGGCCTCGCTCCCCTCTCCAAAACCATCTTCACCCCTTGGTGGCAGGGTGAGGGTGGCATTTCTTTTCGTCTCCATGCCGGTCGGTGGTGCCGAAGATTTTCTCCTCTCCGCGAGCAAGTACCTGCCAGCAGAGATTGATGCCCGGTTTGTCTGCTTAAGGAATCTCGGCGTCCTCGGCGAGGAGGCCAAGCAAGCGGGTCTTCCGATCGAGGTGGTTTCCGTCTTCCCAACCAAGCGAATGAACCCCTTGTCGATGCTGCGACTTGCCCGATGGTTCCGTGAGAACGGGATTCAGGTGGTGCATGCCCAGTCGTATCATGACCAGCTCTTCGGGGTGATTGCGGCGAAGTTGGCAGGGATCCGATCGATTGTTCATCAGCAGAAGACCTTTCTGGAGCTGAAGGGAAGGAAGGGCTTCTTCATGCGGCATATTTACCGCTGGGCTGATCATGTGATCGCCCTCTCTGAGGAGACCCGCCGTGATCTCATTGCGGCCTTCGCCCTTGATCCGAAGGAGGTTTCCGTTGTGCCGAATGCGATCGATCCGGCGGTTTTTCGTCCGGTGGAGAATAGGGATGCAGTGCGCTCTAGACTTGGCCTTGATCCCAAGAAATTCCTCGCAGGCTCCGTGGCCTCGCTCCATCCAACCAAGAATCACCAGGCCACGATTGGTGCGATGTCGTTACTTGCGAAGAGGGGAGCCGCTCTGCCAAAGTTTCTGCTTTTCGGCGAGGGTCAAGATCGACCTGCGCTGGAGAAGGGAATTGCCGATCATCATCTGGGTGAGCATCTGATTCTGGCGGGAAGGAAGCGCCCCGTCGCCCCGTGGCTTCAGTCGCTGGATCTCTTCGTCTTGGCATCGCACTGGGAGGGCCAGCCATTGGCCCTGCTGCAGGCGCTTGATTGCCAGATTCCCATCCTGGCTAGCCGCATCGAGGGGAATACCGCATTGCTGACCGATAAGCATCCGGGTCTTTTTGAACCGACCGACCACGCCTCCTATGCCGATCTGCTGGAGCGGGCTATTGCAGATAAGGACTTCAGGCGATCACTGTTCGAGTTCCAGGAAAAGTTACCTAGGCCCTCATTGCCTACGTTGAGTTTGCAGCTCGCGGAACTCTACGGAAGGCTTGCGACCAAAGTCTAAGATTTCAGGCCCAAAGGCAGTAGGGCATCAAGGCGCCGGAGCTCCGAGACGCTAAAGTTCTTGGGACTGTAGCTTATGCCTGCTTTGCAAGCATCGACTCCATAGCCTCCGTGACCATGGAGAGACTGATCTCCTGCATCAGCTGTTCGCCGGGGAGTTGATAACGATCAGTCTCGACCATGCTGTCTTTCGAGCGGACAATCCGGTGGGGACATTTCCATGGGCGGAACTGATACGCGGGTGGATGCCCAAAGAGGATGACGGAGGGGCATTGCACGGCCGCCGCCAGGTGCATGGCAGCGGTATCGACGCCGACAAAGAGAGATGCGGAACCGAGTACGCTCGCAAGTTCCGCCCAGGAGAGCTTACCCTCCGTGGAGAGAACGTTCCCTTGGAAGCCTTCGCAGAGTTGCGCGGCCTCTGCGATCTCTCGCTGGTTCGGCCCGCAGCTGATCACGACCTGCGGGAAGCGGGTCAGCAGATCTGCGACCACCTGCTTCCAACGATCCAAAGGCCAGGATTTCGATGCCCAGCGCGTGGCAGCGTGGACCACGGCATAGGGCCCCCTCAGAGCTCCAGTGATTGGTGAGGGGCGCATGGCCTTGCGCACGAAGCGCATCGGAGGAGGATCCTCGGGCATGGTCAGGGTGTCTCTGACGGCATTATAATCGCGGAGCACTTGATGCACCGGGCCGTGGCCTGTAGTGACGAGGCGGTTGAAGCGTTTTTTCCAAGAACCCGAGAGGGGGATGCCTTCGGGGCGTTCGTAGCTATTGGTGCAGCGGATCTTGGCCCGGCTGGCAGCTGTAAGAATCCTTCCACGGTTGTTATCACCCAACTCAAAGGCGTAGTCGAAGCGCGTGCTCGCGATCAGCGCAAGCGTCGCAAGATCCGCTCTAAAATCGCCCCAGGTCCGGCGTCCCTCCTCGGGCCGGGCCGTGGTCACAAGACGATCGATCTCGGGGCACCCGGCGAGAATGCCTTCCGTGCCGCGACGCACGGCAACCCAGATCTCGGCTTGCGGAAACTTTTCCTTGGTCGCGACGAGGGTTGGAGTGAGCAGAAGATTATCGCCGATATGGAGTAGCTTCGTGAAAAGTATCCGCATCGGCTTGCCTGCTCTCGAGTGTCGACGGACTCGGATCAACCTGCGTGAACCGGAATCACCGTGACCGGGATGCGTGACTTGTGCAGCACCGAGGTGACGACGCTTCCGCTGAAGAGTTGGTACACCGCGCCGTGGCCATGAGAGCCAAGGATGATCATCGATGCGTTGGTGATGGAGACCTGATCGAGGATCTCATCAACAGGCAGGGCGACGACGGCCGTTGTTTCGACGCTGAGTCCTTTGGCGCGGAGCGGTTCCGCAAACTTCTCCAGCCGCTCCTTGACCAGATTCAGATCGGCCGGCTCCATCGGGATCGGAGCCGTGATGACATCCATGGCCGCGCCCACCGGCACATAGGCGGCAATCGGTTCGACGACATTCAGGATCACGAGGTGTGAATTCATGGCGGCGGCTAACTCCGCGGCGCCATCCACGACTTTCTGAGAGATCGGGCTGAAATCAATCGCAGTCAAAAGGGTTTTCATACGGCTTCAGCATGGAACGGAGGCGGTTGCCTTGCCAGCCAAATGAGCCGTCTGCATAGTAAGCAAATGGATGATCTTTTCGGCAGCGCAACCATGGGCGAGGAGGTTTCCCTGCCTGCCGATGCTCCTCTAGCGGCCCGGATGAGGCCGAGAACACTCGAGGAATATGTCGGTCAGAGCCACATCCTCGGTGAGGGGAAACTCCTGCGCCGTGCCATCGAAGCCGATCGCCTCTCCTCGGTGATCTTCTACGGCCCTCCGGGCACGGGAAAGACCAGTCTGGCCCGCGTGATTGCACGCCGGACCAAGAGCCGCTTCATCGAGTTGAGCGGAGTCGAGGGTTCGGTCGCCGATATCAGGAAGGCAGTCGGCATGGCTACCATCGAGGCGCGGAATGGAGGGAGGACCCTGCTCTTTATCGACGAGATCCATCGCTTCAACAAAGCCCAGCAGGATGCGCTCCTGCCCGATGTGGAACGCGGAACGGTCCGCCTGATCGGAGCGACGACCCAGAATCCTTTCTTCTCGATTAACAGTCCTCTGGTCTCCCGTTCCCAAGTATTCCAGCTGCAATCCCTCACTGTTGAGGATCTAGTCGTCCTGCAGCATCGTGCCGTCGCCGATCCGGAACGAGGACTCGGGACGCTCCCTATCGACCTCGAGGAAGCGGCAGCCCGTCATCTAGCCACGGTCAGTGACGGCGATGCCCGAAAGTGTCTTAATGCCCTTGAGATCGCCGCGCGTACTACTCCCTTTGGCCCTGAGGGACGCATTTGCATTACCTTGGAGGCTGCTTCCGAAAGCATCCAGAAGAAGGCCATTGTTTATGATGGGACTGGGGATGATCACTACGACACGGCGAGTGCCTTTATCAAGAGTCTCCGGGGTAGCGACCCCGATGCCGCCCTTTACTGGCTGGCCAAGATGCTCCACGCGGGGGAGGAGTTACGATTCATCACACGACGCCTGGTGATCTTTGCCAGTGAAGATGTTGGATTGGCCGATCCGTTGGCGCTCCCTCTCGCGATTTCCGCGCAGCAGGCGGTCGAGTTCGTTGGTCTCCCCGAGGCCCGGATCACCCTGGCTCACGCGGTGGTCTATTTGGCGACTGCTCCCAAGAGCAACAGTGCCTATGCAGCCCTCGGCAAGGCTGAGAAAGATCTGGCCCAGGGGCGTACCTTGGAGGTTCCCGCTCATCTCCGGGACTCCCATTACAAGGGGGCTAAGTCGCTCGGCCATGGCGAGGGTTACAAATATGCCCATAATTATGAGGGGGGATATGTTCCCCAGGCCTACCTTCCCGAGGGCCGCACCTACTACGAGCCGACCCGCCAAGGTGCTGAGGCCCGTATTGCTGATAGGTTGGAAATCTGGAGGCAACAGTTCAACGATTCCAGAAGCCAAGGGAACGGGTAGTGGGTAATTGGGAATAGGACCAAGGTCTTGAGCCTTCGCAACCTCATGGCCTACAGCCTAAACCGCTAAATGCCTGTCCGGCGTTGCCGATCATCAGAGAAACCCTTTGACTCCCACGGATCGGAACTCTACCTTTTTCGTCCGCCTTGGAACGCCATTATGTAGCGCCCTCTTGGGCGGCCACACTTACTTAACTCCATGGCTGACCAGCTTTCCTACGCATTTATCACTCCCGCCGCGCTCCGTAAGGGCCGCACAGGCGGTATTCTTGGCCGTTTGATCTCCCGCAGTGGACTCGAACTTCACACCGGCCGCATTTTCGCACCTTCCGCCAAGCTCCTCTCTGAACTCGCCGCAACTCTTGCCGGCCAGGCCAAGACTGCTGCTTATCTGAATGCTCTCCCCGCTGGCTCCCAGAGTCTTGTGCTTGTTCTCAAGGGGGAGGATGCAGCCGCCGAGGTTGCCTCCATCGTCGGCAACGACTCCTCGATGGGTGGACGCGGCGAGACCCTTCGTGACACCTTCGGTGATCTGGTTGAAGCGGATGGCACGACCGTTTACTTCGAGCCAGGCGTGATCGCTCCCGCCAACGCAGCGGAGGCTGTGGCTGGACTCAAGCTCCTAGGCGAAGCCTCGGATGCCCAGGGTGGAATTCTGGATGCCGCTTCATCCTTTGCTGAGGCCACGGAGAAGACGCTCGTCCTGATCAAGCCCGACAACTTCGCCTACCCAAATACCCGCCCGGGAGGAGTGATTGATCTCTTTGCCCGCACCGGCCTGGCCCTGGTCGGATTCAAGCCTTTCCACATGTCCGTTGCCCAGGGCGAGGAGTTCTATGGTCCGGTTCTCGACTTTCTGGTTGAAAAGCTGCCTGATGGCCGCGCCCAGTGGGAGTCGATCGTTGCCTTCATGTCCGGCAAGCGCCCCTCCGAATGCACGCGCGAGGAGAAAACACTGCCCGGCAGCCAGCCCTGCGTGGCCCTCATCTATCAGGGACCGAATGCCGTCGCAAAAATCCGCGAGGCTCTTGGTTCCACAAATCCTGCCAATGCCGCTCACGGAACGATCCGCAAGGAGTTCGGCACCACGATCATGATCAATGGCGCCCACGCCTCTGATTCCGTCGAGAATGTCGCCCGCGAGACCGGAATTATCCGTCTTGAGGAGAATGACTTCAAAACAAAGATCGCCGCTGCCCTCTGATTTTTTCGTCATAGCACACTACTAGCAACCCAACCACCTAACCCCACGCTTCCCATGGATCTCGCAACACGCGTCAGCGAACTCACCCCCTCTCTCACCCTCGCCATCGACAGCAAGGCCAAGGCCCTGCGCGCCGAGGGAGTCGATGTCTACAGCTTCGGAGCCGGCGAGCCCGACTTCGACACGCCGGAGCACATCAAGGCAGCCGCCATCGAGGCGCTCAACTCCGGATTCACGAAGTACACCCCGAGCTCCGGAATGCCCGAGCTGCGCGCCGCGATTAGCGAGAAGTTCAAGCGCGACAACGGCCTCGACTACAAGCCGAGCGAGATCATCGTCAGCAACGGTGCCAAGCAGAGCTGCTTCAACGCCATCATGGCCGTCTGCGGCGAAGGTGACGAAGTCATCATCCCCGCTCCCTACTGGCTCAGCTATCCCGACATGGTTCGTCTCGCCGGTGCCGAGCCCATCATCGTCCAGACGACTCAGGAGAATGATTGGAAGATGACCCCCCAGCAGTTCGAGGAGGCGATGAGCCCCCGCACGAAGATGGTCATCATCAATTCCCCCGGTAATCCCACCGGCTCCGTCTACACCAAGGAAGAGCTTCGCGCCCTTGTCGAGGTGGCCGCCGATGAAGAGATCACCATCCTCTCCGATGAGATCTACGAGAGCCTCACCTATGATGGTGCAGAGCATGTCTCCGTGGCATCCCTCACGCCCGAGGCCAAGGATCTCACAATCACCATCAATGGTTTCAGCAAGGCCTACGCGATGACCGGATGGCGCCTCGGTTATCTCGGTGCCCCTGAGAAGATCGCCAAGGCGATCGACTCCATGCAGAGTCACAGCACCTCGGGTCCCTGCTCCTTCGCCCAGAAGGGTGGACTCGCCGCCCTCACCGGCAGCCAGCAGTGCGTCGCGGACATGCGCGAGGAATTCAATATCCGACGCGAATACATGTTCGAGCGTCTCTCCGCGATTCACAACGTCACGGCTGTGAAGCCGAAGGGTGCCTTCTACATGCTGGCAAACGTTTCCAAGCTTGGCATGACCTCCACAAACTTCGCCGACCGCCTGCTCAGCAAGGCGAATGTCGCCGTTGTTCCCGGCATCGCCTTCGGTGATGACCGCGTGGTCCGCCTCAGCTATGCGACCGGCCTTGATGTCATCAAGCCAGGTCTCGACCGCTTCGAGGAGTTCTGCAAGACCCTCTAAGTTTCCATTATTGGTTTCACGGGGAATCCCCGACCAAACCATGACTTCCCGAAAGGCCATCCGCTCCCAACACGCGGATGGCCTTTCTGCTTATCTGGAGAAGCAGCGTAACCTGATCGAGAAAGCGCTCTCCAAGGCTGTTCCCGCTGCCTCAGTTCGCCCTGCTACGATTCACGCGGCGATGCGTTACAGCCTGCTGGCAGGCGGCAAGCGCCTGCGTCCCATCCTGACTCTGGCTGCTGCCGAGGCCTGCGGGTTGACTGAACCTACTAGAGTTCTTCCTGCGGCCTGTGCCGTGGAACTGATCCACACCTACTCGCTGATCCATGACGATCTGCCCTGTATGGATGATGATGACCTGCGCCGGGGACGCCCCACCTCTCATAAGGTCTATGGAGAGGGGGTCGCCGTCCTTGCGGGGGATGCACTCTTGACTCGGGCCTTCGGACTGATCGCCGAGATCACTCCTGCCAAGCGCTATCCGCTTGCCGTTCTTCTCGAGGAGACTGCCAAGGCTGCCGGCAGCCGTCAGCTCATTGCCGGTCAGGTCGCCGATATCGAGGCCGAGGGTAGGAAACTCTCGATCGCGGATGTCCGCTTCATCCATGAGGGGAAGACCGCAGCCATGATCGTACTCTCCCTTCGCCTGGGGGCCATGATCGCCAACGCAACACCGCGGGAACTGAAGGCAGTCACACAATTCGGTCAGGCTTTAGGCTTAGCCTTTCAAATCATCGACGACATCCTCGATGTCACGCAATCAAGCGAGCAGTTAGGTAAGAGTGCTGGAAAGGATCTCAAAGCCTCCAAGGCTACCTACCCGGCTGTAATTGGCCTGGAATCCTCCCATAAGGAGGCGAATCGCCTCACCCAAAAGGCACTTGGTGCCTTGAAAGAACTCGGATTCCAATCCGTAAGGCTGCATCAAATTGCAGAACGGCTAATGATTAGGGAATCCTGATCAATGAAATACTTTTTACCGGCATTCCTCTCTCTTCTCCTTTGCTCATGTGCATCGGTCAGCGTCTGCAAAATGAAGCCGATGGAGAATCAACCATTTATAACTCCCAAGAGGATCTACGTTCGTGAATTCACAGGTCCAGAAAGCGTCTTTAGGGTCGATCGGAAGGGGGATTCCCTAACCGAATTCAAGACTAAGACCTCAAAGCAACTCTCCGATGATGTGGTCAAAAAGCTCAATGAGTCGGTGATCCCCGCCGAAGCGCTCGCTACAAAAGTACAAGCTCCCAAAGGGGAAAATTGGCTCGTCACCGGAAACTTTGATCGAGTCAATCAAGGAAGCAGGGCCCTTCGCACGCTTTTCGGTCTTGGATTCGGGGCTACAAAAATTGAAACGACTGTCCATGTGGCAAGCCTTTCCACTGGAAGGCCTGTTGAGATCCTGAGCTTTCGGACATCAGGAGGATCCAATACCGAACCCGGCCCGGGGATTCTTATGGGGCCTCCAGATCCGACGACCATCCTCCCACTGCTTTGGGGTGTTGCGATGCCCGGTCTAACCAAAGACATCACGAGAACAGCCAAGGAAATCGCAGCAGAGATTTCTGACTACCTCTCTAGGCACGGCGTAAAACCTAAAGACCCAAAACTCAAGGTAAAGCTAATGCGAGGACCAAAGGCCTAACTTTTAAAACTATCATGATGAAAAAACTTCTTTTGCTTTCCTTGATTACTGCGCTTCAGATGACCGGCGCGATCGCCCTGACTTCAGGACACTTTCCCTCGGTCTCAGGGAAGGATCTCAACAACACGTCATGGACAGCTCCAGCTGGTTTCCCCGGTGAGCGTACGCTGGTGGTGGTAGGCTTTGAGGAGGAACAGCAGGTCGGGATTGATTCCTGGTTTGAGGGAATGGAGGTCCGCAAGCCTTCTTCCGGGATTTCCTGGATCGAGATGCCTCTGATCAATAACCCGGGTATGATCATGCGGTGGATCATCAATACCGGCATGCGGGGCGGCATCCCGAGCAAGGAGGTTCGCGCTCATGTCTGGACCGCCTACACGAACAAAAAGGCGTTCATGGAATCCTGTGGCATGGCTAATCTCAAAAATGTCTATGCACTGGTGGTTGATCGCTCCGGCAAGATCCTTGCGATGGAATCGGGGAACTATTCCAAGAAGGGTGCCGAAGTCCTTCGCAAGGCTCTTCAGCGTTGATGGGCCATTCCTCTGGTTAGTCAAAACTGGTGCTGGTGCAGGCCCCCAAAACCTAGGATAAAGAAGGGCTTCTGACAGAGTTCCCAGTCACCATGGCCTTTACCGATAAATTTTTCCGCAAGTTGGTTCTTGATGCGTTTTCACGCGCACGTCGTGGAGAGCTCAAGCTAACGATGCCGGGTGGATCTCGGCGTCTGTTTGGTGGCCTTGGGAAGGAACTCCAGGCGGAACTCACCGTCCTTGACGACAACTTCTACCGCCGATGCGTGCTCTTCGGCCCGATCGGCTTTGCCGAGGCCTACCTCGCCGGGGAGTGGGAGACCGAGGATCTGACGCGGACACTTGCTTGGTTTGTCCTGAATGGCGATTACCTTGCCGGAATCAAGACGCGTGAATCGCGCACGTCCGGGGCTTTCGACCTCCTCGGGACAATCAACCGGATCGGGCATGCGCTCCGCCCTAATAGCAAGGCCAAGAGCCGCGACAACATCAGCGAGCACTACGATCTCGGAAACGACTTTTTCAAGCTCTGGCTCGACCCGACGATGACCTACTCGGCGGCTTACTTCGATCCGCCGAACCTCACCATGGAGGAGGCTCAACGTAAAAAATGGGATCAACTCTGCAGGAAGCTTCAACTCTCCTCCCACGATAGTGTGCTGGAGATTGGTTGCGGATGGGGAGGTTTTGCCATCCATGCAGCCAAGAACTACGGCTGCCGGGTAACTGCTGCCACGATCAGCGAGGAACAGTTCCGCGAGGCCGCCGTCCGTGTCGAGGCGGCAGGTGTCGCCGATCTGGTGGAGGTGATCTTTTGCGACTATCGCGATCTGGCTGGCCGTTTCGATAAGATCGTCTCGATCGAGATGCTTGAGGCTGTGGGTGACCGCTACGCGGAGACCTTTTTTGGAAAGGTTTCCGAGTTGCTGGCTCCGAGAGGGCTGGTCGGTATCCAGACGATTCTCTGCCCGGACAATCAGTTCCCGATCCTCCGGGATGGAGTGGATTTTATTCAAAAGCATATTTTCCCTGGTTCTCTGTTACTCTCGATGCGTCGTATCACCGAGGCGTTGAATTCCACGGGCGACTTGAACCTTCTCGATTACGAGGACATGACCCCCTTTTATGCGCGGACGCTTAAGGAGTGGAGGGAGGCATTTGTGAAGGTATTGCCCCAGGTGAAGGCTCAGGGATACGACGAGTCCTTCATCCGCAAGTGGCTCTACTACCTCTGCTACTGTGAGGCCGGCTTCGGCACCCGTCATATTGCGGTGGCACAGATTGTCTACACGCGCCCTGACAACCTCGACATCCATTCACCCGCTTACGATCTCGGCCACCATCGTGAGAGGCCGATTCCAGAGGTCCATCACGCCCTTGCTGGTTCATGAGTTTGATGAGTGGCTTGCACCTTTTTTTGACGGGCCTGGGACTTGCGAGTCTCCTCATGGTCGTGGTGTGGGTGATTGCGGTCCGTATCGGGAATGCGGGAATCGTCGATATTGCATGGGCCTTGGGGTTTGCTCCGCTCGCCTTGCTCTACCGGATCTTCGGGGATGGTGACCCGATGCGGCAGAATCTGATCACCCTGATGGCGGTGGTCTGGAGTCTCCGGCTTGGTGTTCATCTCTGGAAGAGGGTCATGGGGCATCATCCCGAGGAGGATGGTCGTTACCGTGAATTGCGTCGTGCCGTTTCAGGGCATGAGAACTTTTTCTTTTTCTGGTTCTTTCAGGCGCAGGCACTTCTGCTAGCCGTGCTCAGCATCCCGGTACTGCTCGCGAATTTCGATACGCGTGTCCAGTTGGGGTTCAGTGATTTTCTCGGCTTTTCCGTCTGGTTGATCGCGCTCTTTGGGGAATCTCTGGCCGACCGGCAACTCGATGCCTTCAAGGCGGTTCCATCGAATCGGGGTAAGGTATGTGAATCAGGTCTCTGGAATTATTCGCGGCATCCCAATTATTTTTTCGAATGGCTGATCTGGGTCGCTTTTTTCCTCTTCGCTTTCCCAGCACCTTGGGGCTGGACCACGGTCTTTGCCCCCGCGCTGATGCTCTTTTTTCTCCTGCGTGTCACGGGTATCCCCTACACCGAGGAGCAATCGCTTCGTTCCCGCGGCGAGGCGTACCGGCAGTATCAGAAGAGCACGAGTGCTTTTGTGCCGTGGTTTAAAGGAACGGTTCCTTCGGCGAAATAATGTGACATAATCCAACCTTTCCGATTTTGAAATGAGCAAACTCGATTCCCTTCTCGCCCGCGGCCTTGCGCCTGATTTTCTGGTTCGTTCCGGAATTCGCAATCTTCTGGCCGCCAAGCTCAGGGAGGAGGGACTCGGTGATATGGAGGCGAGGGATGCACGGTTCGAGGCTTTTCGCGCGGGGCTCGATGCCTCACCCATCGCGATCAACACCTCCGATGCCAACGAGCAGCATTATCAGGTGCCGACGGAGTTTTACCTCAATGTCCTCGGCCCCAGGCTGAAGTACAGCAGCGGCTACTGGCCAACCCGGAACACCACGTTTGCCGAATCCGAGGAGGCGATGCTGGAACTCACATGCAGCCGCGCTGAGCTCAAGGACGGGCAGAAGATTCTCGAACTCGGATGCGGTTGGGGTTCCCTGACCCTCTGGATGGCGGAGCGTTATCCCAACGCCACCATCACCGCTGTTTCCAACTCCTACACGCAGCGTCTTCATATCGAGGCCGAGGCGCATCGCCGCGAACTCTACAATGTCCGGATCATCACGGCTGACATGAACACCTTTGCCCCGCCCGAGCCCGGCACTTATGACCGTGCCGTTTCGGTGGAAATGTTCGAGCACATGAAGAACTACCGGGAGCTGATGAAACGGATTGCCGGATGGCTTAATCCGGACGGGAAGCTCTTCGTCCATATCTTCACCCATCGGGAGTATGCCTATCATTTCGAGGGGAAGGATCCCTCGGACTGGATCACGCGCTACTTTTTCTCAGGTGGCACGATGCCCTCGCACGATCTGCTACTCTACTTTCAGGATGAGCTCAAGATCGAGCGGCACTGGAAGGTTAACGGCACCCACTACGCCCGAACCTCCGAGGCGTGGCTCTGCACCATGGATGAGAACCGTAGGGCGATCACGCCGATCCTGGAAAAAACCTATGGCCGTGCTGAGGCCGAAAAATGGAGAGCTTACTGGCGCACCTTCTTCATGTCCTGTGCCGAGCTCTGGGGATACAAGGGGGGCGAGGAGTGGATTGTCTCGCATTATCTGTTCCGTAAATGAAACGCATTCTCATCCTGACCGCAGGATTTGGCGAGGGTCACAACACAGCATCCCACTGTCTGGCGGAGGCTCTACGAGAGCATCCTGATGTCGAGGCTAGGGTGGTCGATGTGTACCTGGAGACCATGCCGAGAATCACCAAGGTTCTCCAGTCGGGCTACGGATTAGCCATCAATAAGTTTCCCTTCATCTGGAGCGCCATCTTTTCGTTGCTTGAAATACCGGGTAACCTGGAGGCGACCCTGCCACTTGCGGCGAACCTGCGTGAGGCACTTCGTGGGATTGTCGAGGAGTTCAAGCCGGATGTGATTGTCTCCACCTATCCGCTCTATGCATTCCTCCTGAGGGAACTCAGGAAGCGTGGGCATGCCCCCTCCGAGGTGCCGCTTTTGACGGTGGTCACCGACTCCATTGCCATCAACAGTTCCTGGTTCCGTGCGGGCAGCGAGGCATTCATTGTAGCCGATAAGGAGACTGCACAGGTTCTTGATCGTGGAGGCGTTGATGCCGGCATTGTTCATGTGCTCGGATTTCCTGTCGCGCCGCGTATCGCCGCCCTCCAACCTCTGGAGCCAACCATCAGCGGACCAATCAAACTCCTCTATTTTCCCTCCTCACGCGTGGCCCATACCCTTGCCGTGATTCGGGAGTTGCAGGCGCTTCCCGGGGTGGAACTGACGATTGTCACCGGAAGGCTGAAAGCCCTGCATGCCTCGATCGAGGCCTCAGGGCTCATCGACGGAGTACAGATCCGCCTGATCGGCTGGACTAATCAAGTGCCCGAGTTGCTCGCTACTCATCATCTCTATATTGGCAAGGCGGGCGGGGCCATTGTGCAGGAGGCCATCGCAACCAGCTGCCCTATTGTTGTCAGTCATGTTGTTCCGGGACAGGAAGAGGGGAACATCGAAATGATCGAACGCCATGATGTCGGCCGCTTGGCCGCCCATTATCCCTCAGCACTTGCCGCCTCAGTGGAGGAAGTCTTTGCGAATGAGGGTTCTACCTGGAAGAGGTGGAAGAAGAATATCAGCGCCATCTCCAAGCCTTCCTCAAGCCGCGATATCGCGGTATTTATACTCAAAGACGCGGACTCCAAAAACTAACGACTCCCTAGCTCTTTCGCTTACTGAGCGGAGGAGGGCTTGCTCAGGAGCTGCGCGTAAAAGAGATCGTTGTTCCAAGTGGTGATCGCAACGCCACCCACGGGAGTCCATCCTTTGGAGAGATGCAGCTGCAGATCGTCGTTAAATGGCTGTTTGTAGCCCGAGATCATCTTGTATCGAAGGGAGGGTGCTCCTTGTTGGGTCGGCGCGGAGCCATTATTCGGAGCAGCTTGCAGGAGTGGCGTTTGTGATGCCAGCAGGAGTAAGGTTGCGAGAATGGATGCTGTGATTTTCATATGAGGGGATGGTGTCAGGGGATCTGTGAATATTACTTAAAATAGATCGGGATACCTCGTCCGCGCCAGTCCCGTTGTGCGTGCATAAATTTCGGCGGCCCGTTCTCCGGAAAGCGCCTGCGCGACGATTGCCTGGCAAGAGGGCAGATCCAGACTGCGGATCGCCTTCTTGACGCGCGGTACCAGCGCTGCACTGGCGCTGAGTTCGTCGATCCCAAGTCCAACCAGCATGGGGGTGAATTCGATATCTCCGGCCAGTTCACCACAGACGCCGACCCAGATGCCCGCGGCATGGGCCCCATCCACAATGGTTTTCAGGATCCGGACGACGGCTGGATTCGAGGGGTCATGGAGATGGGAAATTCTTTCGTTGCCACGATCGACGGCCATCAGGTACTGGAGGAGATCGTTGGTGCCGATGCTAAAAAACTTTACCTCGCGGGCGAGAACATCTGCCATCAGAGCGGCGCTTGGGACCTCGATCATAATACCGAGTTCCATGTCCTTCTTAAAGGGAACGCCTCGTGCGTTGAGCTCATCGGCTGCTTCGGCAAGAAGTGCCTTGGCGTGATGCAGTTCCTCGATACCTGAGATCATGGGAAACATCATCTTGAGGTTCCCATGGACGCCGGCACGGAGAATGGCGCGAAGCTGGGTTTTAAAGATTTCGGGGTTGTTCAGGCAGAAGCGGATGGCGCGGCAACCCAGGAAAGGATTTTGCTCGTCGCCGAGATCAAGACATTCCGTCGGTTTATCTCCCCCGATGTCAAGGGTCCGAATGATGACGGGGTGGGGATTGATCTTCTCCGCGACAAGGCGGTAAACGGCATACTGCTCCTCCTCGTTGGGGGGGATCGTACGGTTGAAATAAAGGAACTCCGTACGGTAGAGGCCGATGCCATCCGCGCCACAGGCCGCCACTTCATCAAGCTCCTCAGGGAGTTCGATGTTCGCAGCCAGCATGATGTGTCGTCCGTCGAGGGTGGTGGAATCACTCTCCCTGAGAACCTCCAAACCTTCCTCGATATGCTCCTTTTGCTCCGCAATGGCCTGGTAGGTAAGATGGGTGGAGGGTGAGGGATTGAGGAAGATCTTGCCGCTGTAGCCGTCGATCAGAATAAGGCTGCCATTTTCCAGTTCGGTGCAGATGCCCTCGAGTCCCACAACGGCGGGGATGCCCAGCGAACGCGCCATGATCGCGACGTGGGATGTCTTGCTCCCCTTTTCCGTGATAAATCCCGCGACGTTGTCGCGATTCAGGGTGGCGGTATCCGAGGGAGTGAGTTCGTCGGCCACGATGATGTGATTGCGATCGTGGCCACCCAATCGCTGGCCCGTCTTTCCCAAGAGATGACGAATCACCCTGCGGGCGACATCCTCCAGATCAATGGCTCTCTCCCTCAAGTAGGGATCGTCGATGGAGGAGAGCGACTTAATGAATTTGTGGATGACTCCTTGGAAAACAAATTCGGCATTATGCCTCTCGGCCCGGATCCCGTTGATCACTTCCGTGATTAGCGTAGGATCTTCCAACACCATCAGATGGGCATCAAAGATCCCTGCATCACCTGCTCCCGCTGATTGAGCAAGGCGTTCCTGAAGTTCCAGGATTTCCTTCCTTGTTGCAATCAAAGCTCCTTCAAAACGAGCGACTTCCGCATCCAATTCGTGATCCTGAAGGTCACGAAAGGGAATGGATTCCTCCTCCTGAAAATGGATCAGAACCTTTCCTTCGGAAATTCCCGGCGCGACGGCCGTACCCTGAAAGACACGCTCCTCCCCAGCAGGGGAGGCGGCCTCCTGGTGCAGTTTTTTCTTGGATGAGCGGATACCCACGGAATGTGGTTACAGAAGAGTGACCCCCGGGTCAAAGATGGAATGCATCTCACTTATAGGGACTTGCCATCAAGCCTCGTCCCGTACGGGTACCTCGATCGCCTCACAGATGTCTCGCCAGCCGGGAAAATTCCAGGAATTGGGGAAGTCCTTGCACTGCTGAGGCTTGACCTTCTGGATCGAGCACTCGTTCCCCTTGAGGAAAAAGCAGGCGCCATCTTCCCGGTCGATCAGCGCCAGACCTCCTCTATTAGGGCGCAAGCGCGTGTAGTCCTGAATGAAATGATTCTCTTCCATCCCGAGGTGCGTGGCGATAGCCGAAACCTCCTCCTCAGTGACTCGAACGAATCCGGGCCAGCGACAACAGGCCGTACAGCGTTGGCAGAGATAGGTGGGAGGCATGGGAGAAAAGGATGAATTATGAATTATGAATTATGAAGGACTGAATCTATTATTATTGCCGCATGAAAGTTTTGATTCTTGGTTCCAATGGGCGGCTGGGTTCCGCACTTGTCCGTCGCTGGAAAGCACTTCCTGATATTGAAGTGGTGGCTTTGACGCGGGCCGATGTCGACCTTGCCGATCCCGAAAAGGCCGAAGCAGGTCTAGCTGCTCACGAGTTCGGGGAGGGAGAAGTGGTTGTGAACTGTGCCGCCGCCACCGATGTGGATGGTTGTGAAAAGGATCGGGAGGGTGCTGCGAGGATCAATGCCGAGTCACCCGGACGCATTGCCCGTCTCTGTGCCGCGCGGGGCGCCCGGCTGATTCACATCGGCACCGACTATGTCTTCGATGGATCACTCGATCGTCCCTACACCGAGGAGGACGAGCCGAAACCTCTGAGTCACTACGGTCTCACCAAGCTGGAGGGAGATCGCGAGGTTCTGGCAGCATCCCCCGCGCATTGCGTCGTCAGGGTCTCCTGGGTCTTTGGCCCCGATAAGCCCAGCTTCGTGGATGCGATCGTGAAGCGCGCCCTCACGTCACCGGAAGCAGCCGCCGTCCATGACAAGACTTCCGCTCCCAGTTACACCGAGGATATGGCTCTTTGGCTTGCCGAGCTCCTGAACCCAAAAGTGCCCGGCGGTATCTATCATCTCTGCAACAGCGGCACCTGCTCCTGGCGGGACTACGGGGAATATGCCCTGGAGTGTGCTAAGAAATACGGCGTCCCTGTCCTCGCCACGAGCGTCGCGCCTCTCAAACTCTCCGATATGAAGGCGTTCATCGCCGTGCGGCCTCCCCACACGTCTCTTGATACCTCAAAATTCACACGCATTACGGGACTTACTCCTCGTCCTTGGCAGGAAGCTGTGGACGAGTATTTCACGACGTGGAAACAACAGTGATGCAGATCGGAATCGACAGCTTCGTTGCCACAACGGCCGATCCAGTCACGGGAGCCAAGGTCGACCCTGTCGTCCGGCTTCGGAATCTGCTCGAGGAGGTCGAGACGGCCGATCGGGTGGGACTCGACGTCTTTGGGATTGGGGAGCATCACCGCGAAGAGTTCCTCGACTCGGCTCCGGTCGTTTTGCTGGCAGCCGCAGCAGCCCGCACGAAAAAGATTCGCCTCGCAAGTGCGGTCACTGTGCTGAGTGCCGCTGATCCGGTGAGAGTCTTTCAGGAATTCGCCACGCTCGATCTGATCTCGGAAGGTCGCGCGGAGGTCGTTGCGGGACGCGGCTCCTTCACCGAGGCCTATCCGCTCTTCGGGCTCGATCTCAAGGATTACGATTCCCTCTTCGACGAGAAGTTACGTCTTCTTTTGGAGATCCGCGCAAGCGAGAGAGTCACCTGGTCTGGGAAGCATCGCCCGCCGCTTCGTGATCAGGAGATCCATCCGCGCCCTTTGCAGAATCCTCTTCCAATCTGGGTCGGGGTGGGAGGATCCCCTGAGTCAGTGATCCGAGCGGGCTCCCTCGGCCTGCCGCTCATGATCGCGATTATTGGAGGGCAACCGGACCGCTTCCGGCCACTCGTCGATCTGTACCGCGAATCCGGCGCCATGTCGGGACATGCGCCGGAGAAACTGAAGGTTGGTATCCACGCCCTTGGTGCCTTCGCCGCGACAACCAAGGAAGCCCGCGATGATTACTTCCCCGGCTATGAGCGGATGTTCGGCCAGATCGGCAAGGAACGCGGATGGCCTGCGATCCGACGATCCCACTTCGACGTCCTCTGTGGTTCGGAAGGGGCGCTTATTATCGGTGACGCAAAAGAGGGAGCAGAAAAAATCCTCCACTACAATGAAGTGCTTGGAGGCATTGACCGGATCACGATTCAGATGAGCCCTGGCACGCTCCCTCATCCCAAGGCCCTCAAGGCCATCGAGATTTTGGGTAATGAAGTCGCCCCTGCTGTCAGGAGCAAACTCGGAAGCAGGTAGGTTTCCTACTTCGCGGAGTTTACCCAATCAATAAAGCCCTTCGGACCTCCAGGGATGTAACCGCTCTCCTGTTTGATGACTTTTCCGGCAGGCGAGAGCAGGACGAGGGTTGGAAATCCCTGCACCTGATACTGCTCCTGAAGTCCGTCATTTTGCATCTTCACAGCATTCGGAAGGGTTTTTCCCTGAGGGAAGTCCACCTCTACCAGCACGAGGTTCTTTTCGGCAAACTCCTTGAAGGCCGGCTGATCAAAGGTTTCCTTTTTTAGGCGTATACACCAACCGCACCAGTCGCTTCCGGTAAAATCGAGCAGGACCTTTTTGTTTTCCTTGGCGGCGGTGGCGAGGGCGGCCTTGTAATCATCACCCCATCCGCCGGCAAAAGCTGAGGTGGTAAGAAGGGCTGCGACGAGTGCGAGGAGGAGGAAACGGGGGGAGTTCATCACGCTTGTTTGTTCCATAAACCCTTCCAGCGCAACATTAAAATGGATTTCTCTGCCTACAATCTCAGTTTCCTACCTGCCACTGGGGTGCGATCTCCAACCCTAGAGAGCTTTGCTCCCCAGAGCGCAGATGGTGCAAGGCCGCGAAGGCGATCATGGCGGCGTTATCCGTGGCAAGCTCCGGCGCGGGAAGATGCAATTTCCATCCCTTGGTGTTGCAGAGGTCCTGAAGTCCGTGTCGCAGGGCGCGGTTAGCCGCGACCCCCCCCGAGACAGCGAGTTCATGAAGACCAGAGATCTCCATTGCCCGTTCGGTTTTTTCAAGAAGGACGCCAACGATCGCTTTTCGGATGGATGCGCAGAGATCGGCCATCCCTTCCGAGGTGCTACAAAGATCAGGGTTTTTCTCCAGAAAGTAGCGAACCGAGGTCTTCAGGCCGCTAAAGCTGAAATCGAGATTGCCTTTTTCCATCAAGCCCTTGGGGAATTGATGACGTTCGGGATTGCCGCCTTCGGCCAGGCGATCGATCTCGATGCCGCCCGGATAGGGAAGTCCAAGGAGTTTCGCCGTTTTGTCAAAGGCCTCGCCCGCCGCATCGTCCAGAGTCCTGCCCAGCACAGAGTAGTCGCCGGCGCCTCTGACGTGGGTCAGTTGTGTGTGGCCGCCGCTCACCAGCAGCGCGAGATGTTCCGGGATCTCCACGGCTCCAAGAAAGGGAGAGAGCAGGTGTCCCTCAAGATGATTGATCGCCAGATACGGAATCCCCAAAGCAAGGGAGAAGCCCTTGGCGTAGGACGCTCCGACGAGCAGGGCGGGTGCAAGACCGGGGCCCGAGGTCGCGACCACGGCGCCCAGATCCGAAGCGGCGATGCCTGCTTCCTCCAAGGCGCGTCGAACCAAGGGATCGATGGCCATCAGATGATTGCGCGAGGCCACCTCAGGTACCACGCCGCCGAAGCGTGCATGGAGTTCCGCCTGCGAGGCAATCAGACTGGAGAGGATGCTGCCGGGTGCACGCAGGATCGCCACGGCCGTCTCATCGCAGGAGGACTCGATTGCTAAAATGGGAGCTAAGGAAGGCATGCTCGCTGAATGAGCTATGGAATATGGAACTCAGGAACTGACGAATGGGAGAAACCTTTAGGATGTGTTTAGCCACAAGATGCACAGAAATCACATAAAGAGTCTCCTAGGTATCATTTTTCCATGTGCCTTGTGTGCTTTCTGTGGCCCTTCATTTTCCTGTCTTACTGAGTTCCACGTGGTTTATTCCGGATGCCTGTGTGAATCAGGAAGGCAGGAGATACCGATTCCATGTCGCGAGAAGTTCCTCCGGGGATTCCCGCATGAGGTGTTCCGAGATTCCTAATTGTGTAATCAGTGAGATTGCAACCGCAGTTCGCTCGAGCGGGCTTTTGCAGGCCATGGCAAGCGAGCAAGCGCGATGCCGAAGTTCCTCGGGGAAATCCTCGCTGGTATGATTCACATTAAAGCCGATGCCGACCACGGCGAAGGGATCTTTGCCTGTGCGGGTTTCCACCAGAATGCCGGCCACCTTTTTCCCTCCGATCAGGACATCGTTGGGTGACTTGATGGCACAATCATCAATACCGAGACCCCGGATCATCTCCACCAGGGCGACGGCTGCGAATGCCGCGAGCGAGGGAATCGTGCTATCATTGATCGGCATCCTTAGCAGGAGGGAAAACCAGAGTCCGAGTCCCGGCGCCGAGGACCAGGGCCGACGGAACTGGCCTCGCCCGGCTGATTGGCGTTCGGCAAAGAGAAGCGTGCCCATCGGAGCTCCCTCTTCGCCCATTCGGAGTAGTTCGTCGTTACTGGAGGTGGTTTCCTGGAGTACCTGCACCCGAATATTCCAAGGCGAAGCAGTCGTGAGTGCCTTGCCATCCAAGGGGAGGAAGGCTGACGATTCAGATGGCATGCTCGAGTTCCATCGAGAGATCGGCGTTAGGAGCCGAATGGGTCAGCGCACCCACGGAAATCCGATCCACGCCGCTATCGGCGATCGGGCGTAGGGTCTCCAGCGTGACACCGCCGCTGGCCTCGAGGAGCACGGCAGGGAAAAGGGTGTTTCGGAGAGCCACGGCTTTTCGCATCATGGTCGTGTCCATGTTATCGAGCAGGATCACATCGATCCCCGTCATCGCAAGCAACCGCTCCACCTGCTCCAGCGTGTCTGCCTCAATCTCGATCGGTAGGCCGGGATGCTCGGCGCGAAGTTTCGAGATAACGACTGGCAGTGCATCGAGGGAGCCAAGCGCTGCCAGATGATTATCCTTCACCAGGATGGCATCATGCAGTCCCATCCGGTGATTGGTGCAGCCGCCTGCTTTGACAGCCCGCTTTTCGAGAAGTCGCCAGCCTGGCGTTGTCTTTCTGGTATCGAGGAGTACGGTCTTCGTTCCCCGCACTTTTTCGGCATAGAGAGCCGAGAGAGTTGCAATGCCGCAGAGGCGGCCAAGAAAATTCAACGCTGTTCGCTCCCCGGAGAGAATTGATCGGGATGAACCCCTCAACTCGATCAGGGTTGCTCCCGGGGCAAGTCGGTCCCCCTCGGCGCATCGGAGAGTGACTTCAAGTTGGGGATCGATCCGTCGAAAAACTTCCGATGCAGTCGAGAGTCCCGAGACGATGCACTCCTCGCGGGCAACGATCCTGGCGAGAGAGACTGATGTGAACGGAATAAAAGCCTGCGAGGTGACGTCACCCCGGTCGCCAAGATCCTCTGACAGCGCGAGGTCAATGAGATCGGAACGAAGACCGCTTTCATCCTGCCCGGAGTTCATTGAGTTTTGGTTTTCTCCTAGTCTTTCTCCTAGTCTCCTAGGGTCCCTAGAGGAGGTTGGGCTGTGCTGGGGGCGCCGCTTTTTCTTCAGCAGACGAAAGCTTCAGCAGGGCGCGCTGCCATGGCAGAAGGATGGAAGCCGAGGGATCGGCCGCCACCGCTTCCAGAGCAGCCTTCGGGGCAATGATGGAGGGGTCGAGATCAATCTCGAGTGCCACCTTGTCACGGAAATCACGCAGATGGTTGAAGCGGTCGATTTGTTCCTTTGAAGCACGGGTGCGAACGCCGCGGATCACCTGGGGCCACTCGGATTCCGGGAGCGCTAGCGCCGCTTCGAGGGTCTCCTCCATCCGGTCAGCACGTGGCTGCGGAATGCGAGGGCGCGAGAAGCGTCCACCTCGTGAAGCGTCATCGGCGAGACGCAGCAGGCTTTCATTGGAGAGCACATGAAAGGCAGGGCGATCCCATTGCCGGGCCTCGGAATCACGCCAGTGCCAGAGGGCCCTCAGGATCGCCCAACCTCGCTGGGAGAGAGCGGCGTAGCCGGTGATGCGCCAGAGGTTTTCCTCATCCCGCAGGCGGGTTTCGCGGGTCCCCTTCACCATGCGATCACGGGACTGTTCATACCACTCGGTGCGATTGAGTTCCCGCAGGCGTTCGGAGAGGATACTGGCCAGTTGGGAAAGAAAACGGACATCGTTCAGGGCATACTCTGCCATCTGGTCGGAGAGAGGGCGCTGGGCCCAGTTCGCCTTGCGTGAGGCCTTTGAGAGGGTGATGCCAAAATATTTTTCCACGAGTCCTGCCAAGCCTAGCTGGGGTTCACCGCAGATTCTTGCGGCGAGCATGGTGTCGAAAATATTTTTATCGGGAAATTCACCGGAGCGACGCAGCAGGCGCAGGTCGTAGTCTGCATCGTGAAAAATCACCGTCTTTCCCTCAAGTGCTTTGAAGAATTCCTCAAGCGGCAGGCCTGCCAGAGGGTCGATGAGTTTCAGATCCTGAGCCCAACCGCTCTGCGGCTCCTGACCCCAACCGCTCTGGATCAGGCAAAGCTTCTCAAAATAGCAGTGAAGGCTATCGGCCTCCGTGTCGAGTGCGACCTCTTGCTGCTCGGAAAGGCCCGAGAGGTACTCTCGGAAGGCGGATTCCCCGGCGATCAAGGCTCCGCGATAAAGGTAGCCGTCGTCGGAAGTTCTCCGGCGTGGCGGGCGCGAGGTTCACGCACCTCGGTGTTGCCCTCGGTGGGAATGGTGACGAAAGGACCTCCGGCAAGCGGTGCCACCTCGGTGAAAGCGATATCGGGGACATCGGAGGGGATGCCCTCAAGTGGGAACTCCTTGCGTAGGGGGTGGTAAGGATATCCCTCCCACATAAGGATGCGACGGAGATCCGGATGATTGCGGAATTTGATCCCCATCATGTCCCAGACCTCGCGCTCGTGCCAGTTGGCGGTAGGCCAGATGTCGGTCACGGAGTCGATCTCAGGCTCATCTTCCGACAGACTGCTCTTCAGGCGCAGGTGGGTTTTCTTGGCGATCGAGTAGAGCTCGTAGATCACCTCAAAGCGGGGATGGCGTCCGGCATGATCGACACTGCAGACATCCAGAAGCATGTCGAACCCAAGTGTGTCCCGGCAGAAGAGGGCAACCTCATGGATCCGGGTTGCATGGATGGAGATGGTCGTCTCACCACGGAATTCCTTCCGGTCGAAAACGTCGGGAGAGAAAGTCTCCTCGATTTTGGTAGCTTCTGCGGCGGCGCTCATCGGAGGGACTGGAGAAGTGCGCGCTTCTGATCGAGCACGGAATGCTCGGACATGAGCTTGTTCTGAAGCTTCATCAGACCATCCAGCAATGCCTCGGGACGTGGAGGGCAGCCTGAGATATAGACATCGACGGGAATGATCTGGTCGACACCCTGGAGGGTGGCGTAGCTGCGGAACATGCCTCCCGAGGAAGCACAAGCACCCATGGCAATCACCCACTTAGGCTCGGGCATCTGCTCGTAGATTCGCTTCACAGAGAGGGCCATCTTGTAGGTGACGGTCCCGGCGACGATCATCACGTCGGACTGGCGTGGTGAGAAACGCATGACCTCGGCGCCGAAGCGAGAAATATCGAAACGCGAGGAAGAGGCAGCCATGAGTTCGATCGCGCAGCAGGCGAGACCCATTGGCATCGGCCAAAGTGAGTTCTTGCGCATCCAGTTGATGGCGGCATCGAGTTTGGTGATAATAATGTTTCCCTCAATCTTGGAATCGAACGCAATCGGCGTCGAAACAGGCGTGGCATGAGGATGCATGTTGGGTAGAGTTCCCGTAGACATAGAATGGAAGCCTATAAGAGAGGGAGGCCAGAACAAGTGAAAAGGATCAGGCGCTCTCGACGCCATCCGTAACCTGCTTTGCAAGAATTGGATGCATCAGGAAATCTCAAAAAACCCCTTGACCGCGGGGGTGTCACTTCCCGATGCAGAAACTACTGAAGATTTTTCCCAGAATCTCCTCTGTGCCCGCCTCACCGACCACCTCTCCCACGGCGCCAAGTGAAGACCTCAGCTCCACGGCCATCAGTTCAGGAGGCTCGCCTGCTTCGAGGAGATCCATGGCAACTTGCAGGCTGGCCACGGCACGCTTGAGGCAATCCTGATGGCGCGCATTGATGGCAGCTCCATCAGGATTAATCTCACCGGTCGATACTTGGGAATCTCCCGTTACCTTGGCGATGATTGCCCGAATCAATCTGTCGACTCCCTCGCCGGTACGGCAGGAAATGGCAAGTCCTTGGAGAAGGGCATTCCGATCGGGAGCCTTCTCCACAAGGTCCAGCTTGTTGCAGACCAGAATCTCGTCATCGAAAAGTGGCGCTGGGATTGCTGACGCATCGGAGAGCAGGGAGGCATCAACGAGGTGAAGACGGAGATCGGCCTGTTCCGCGGCATGACGCGCACGGCGCACGCCCTCTTGTTCCACCGGGTCGGTGGTTTCCCGGAGTCCGGCCGTATCAATCACTCGGAAGGGGTAGCCGCCAAGACTCGCCCTCTCCTCAATCGTGTCACGCGTAGTGCCGGGAGTCTCGTTCACAATGGCCCGCTCGGCTCCCAGCAGGCGGTTGAGAAGGCTCGATTTGCCGGCGTTCGGTGCACCGCAAAGAGCCAGAGTGATTCCCTCACGAAGCAGGCGACCCTCATCGGCTGTCGCAAGAAGACCACCAAGGCGTTTCGCTATCCCTTCCATCCGGTGACGCAATGCCGCGCCACTCTCGGGATCGATTCCCTCCTCGGGAAAGTCGATGAAGGCCTCAAGATGGGCCACGCATTCCAGCAATTCCGCTCGCAGTGCATGGATCTCCTGACCGATTCGACCCTCCAGCTGTGCGGACGCCGCGCGGGCCGCTCTCGGCGTTCCGGCACTGATAAGATCCATCACTGCCTCGGCCTGCGTCAGATCGAGCTTGCCGTTAAGAAAGGCACGTTCGGTGAACTCCCCGGGTCGAGCCATTCGAGCACCTGCTTCAAGCGACCGTGCCAAGACTCGCGAGGAGACAAGTGATCCGCCGTGGCCGCTGATCTCAACCAAGTCTTCGCCTGTGTAGCTGCGCGGATTTCGGAACACGGTGAGCAGCACCTCGTCGATGACTTCACCCTCTGCATCAATGATCCTGCCAAAAGCGACTGTTCT
>CAIKYN010000203.1 GCA_903831635.1 uncultured Spartobacteria bacterium | reverse complement strand
TCCTTGGGTCAAGTGCTGTTTTTAACTTTTCACCCATTCAACAGCATTAAATCAACCGCATCGAAAACAATCAGGGAACTCTCAGAATCAAAACAGCCAGAGGAGGAAGGTCGATGGTGATGGAGTGGTCTTTGCCATGAGCTCCTATTTCAGTAGATTCAATGTTAGCGATGTGCACACATCCGCTACCTCCAAACACTTCAGCGTCTGAATTCAGAATCTGCTCATAGGTTCCCGCACATGGAACACCGACGCGGTACTTATGGCGCACAACGGGTGTGGCGTTGACCACGACCAGCAGGTCATTTCCTGCCCCGGCAGGAGTCTTGCGAAGAAACGACCAGACCGTATTCTCAGCATCATGGAAGTCGACCCACTCGAATCCCTCGGGACTGTCATCCAGAAGACTAAGGGCCGTTTCTTCGCGGTAGATCTCATTGAGTCTCCGGACTAAACGCTGAAGTCCAGCATGAGGCTGATGCTCCAGCAAATGCCAATCGAGGCTGTGGGAGTGATCCCACTCGCGCCACTGACCGATTTCACAGCCCTGGAAGAGAAGTTTTTTCCCGGGATGAGTCCACATCCAGCTCAAGAACATCCGCAAGTTGGCCGCCTTCTGCCAATCATCTCCGGGCATCTTGTTCAGCAGGGATCCCTTGCCATGGACCACCTCGTCATGGCTGAGCACCAGCACGAAGTGCTCATGGTAGGCGTAGAGCATGGAGAAGGTGATATCACCTTGATGATGCTTCCGGTAGATCGGAGGACGCGCAATATAGCGAAGCGAGTCGTTCATCCAACCCATGTTCCACTTGAAACCGAAACCGAGCCCTCCATCGTAGACAGGCTTGGAGACTCCAGGCCATGCCGTCGACTCCTCGGCGATCGTGATGACGCCGGGATGGCGGGCGTAGCAGGCGGTGTTAAAGGCCTTGAGGAACTCAATCGCCTCGAGATTCTCGCGCCCACCAAAGCGGTTCGGAATCCACTCTCCTGCCTCGCGCGAGTAGTCGAGGTAAAGCATGGAGGCGACTGCATCCACTCGAAGACCGTCAATATGGTACTGATCGAGCCAGAAGAGTGCATTGGCGATCAGGAAATTCCGAACCTCGTTGCGGCCGTAGTTGAAGATCAAGGTTCCCCAGTCGCGATGCTCGCCAAGTCTAGGATCCTCGTGTTCGTAGAGTGCCGTTCCGTCAAATCGCGCAAGCCCGTGCGCATCCTTGGGAAAGTGACCAGGCACCCAATCGAGAATCACCCCGATGCCGGCCCGATGGAGAGCATCGATGAGATGACGAAATTCATCCGGCGAGCCGAAGCGGCTGCTTGGGGCAAAGAAATTGACTACTTGGTATCCCCATGATCCGTCGAAGGGATGCTCCATGACGGGCAGTAACTCCACATGGGTGAAGCCCATCTCCTTCACGTAAGTAACGAGTTCCACCGAGAGTTCGAGATAACTGAGGGGTCTATCCTTCTCCTCGGGGCGCCTGCGCCACGATCCGAGATGGACTTCATACACAGACATAGGCTCGGCGTAAGCATTCCGCAGGGCTCGCCGCTGCATCCAGTTCTGATCACTCCAAGAGAAGCGTCCGAGGTCGGTCACCATGCAGGCTGTCCTCAGGTCATGCTGGGCAAAAAATCCGTAGGGATCCGTTTTCAAAAAGACTTCCCCATGGGGGCCCCGAATCTCGAATTTGTAATGCTCTCCTTCAGCAACTCCGGGAATGAAAATCTCCCAGATACCCGATCCTCCAAGACGCCTCATCATGTTGCGACGACCATCCCAGGCATTGAAGTCGCCAACGACACTTACTCGCTGGGCATTCGGCGCCCAGACCGCAAAAGAAGTTCCTGGGATACCAAGGATACTTCGAGGGTGGGCACCAAGAATCTTGTAAGCCTCCAAGTGTTCACCCTGACCCAGCAGATAGAGGTCTAACTCACCGAGCATGGGAGCAAACGCATACGCATCCCTGAAATGAATCGACGAGCCATCAGCAAGCGTCACCTCGATCATGTAGGCGATCGGATCGGAAGGAATCTCGTTGACGCTCTCAGCCTCGAACAATCCGTCAGCATGAACTTTTGTGAGAGGGAGCTTCTCACCACTCGAGAAACTCAGGTTCACACTTGATGCCCCTGGATAAAAGATCCGGGCTATTGTCCCTCCCTCGTGGTGCGAGCGAACACCTAGAATCCGATGCGGATCACAATGACGGCATTCCAACAAGGGATAGAGATCCGCGGGAGAGAGAAGTACGGAGGCCGAGAGGCTCCCAGTGGGGGTGGGCTTGGGACTCTTGTTCATTGATTCACCATGATCCCCAATTAAGAGGAGGACAAGGTCATCCGCACCATTTATCGGAGCCGTGAACCCTCGGGAAAGAGGGGTCAGATAGCCTCAAAGCGACTGAGCGTGCGGAAGATCTCGTACCGCTCCGCGATCTCCTCCTTGGTCACAGTCCTTAGTCGATCCATGCTAAAGGACTGAACATTGAAACTGGCTAGAACGCTTCCTTCCACAACGGCCTGGCGAAGGTATTCAAAGGGGATCTCTTGTTTCTCACTCAGCTCTTCATCATTGAGGTGACGACTGGCCAGATATCCGGCAAGTCCACCGGCAAAGCAGTCGCCGGCTCCGGTTGGATCATGAATATCCTCCAGCGGATAAGCAGGGCAGCTGAAGAATTGTCCGTTACCGAAGAGCAGGCATCCGTGCTCACCCTTCTTGATCGCAACCACGGAGGGTCCCATCTCGCGGATGCGGCGACCAGCCTTGATCAGACTGGTCTCTCCAGTCAGTTCGCGGGCCTCACCGTCGTTCAGAATGAGCATGTCGACCCGGGCGATCAGACGCACCAATTCTTCCTTCGCAATGTTGATCCAGAGATCCATCGTGTCAGCGATAACGAAATGGGGACGCGTTAACTGATCCAGCACATGGTGCTGGAGTGCTGGCGCGATATTGCCCAGCAGGACCATCCTGGCGGAACGATAAGCCTCGGGAAGATCGGGGGAGAAGTTCTCGAAAACATTCAACTCCACCGAACGGGTCTCCCGCTGATTCATGTCCCACATGTATTCCCCGGACCAGCGGAAAGTCTTTCCAGGAACCACTTGCAGACCCGCAAGATCGATGTTCCGACCCCTGAAAAACTCGATGTTCTCCTTCGGAAAATCATCACCGACAATCCCCACCAGATTCACAGGGGAAAAGAAACTAGCCGCAACGGCCGCGTAGGATGCTGAACCTCCGAGGATATCGGCACGCTCTTCAAGCGGGGTTTTGACGGTGTCGAGGGCGATGGAACCGAGAACAAGAAGGGACATGGATGAACTGAGGTTAAAAAGTGAAGATGAAAGGTGGAAAGCGAGAAAAGGTTCTTGCCGACTATTTACCAGCGGCGGCTTTCTTGGCTCCGAGTTTAGAGCACCAGAGAACAATCGGTGAGGCCACGAAAACCGAGGAGTAAGTACCAACGAGAATTCCAATCAGGATCGCGAAGGCGAAATCCTTGAGCACGGCTCCACCAAAGAAGAAGAGCGTGGCCACGGAAAGAAGCGTCATGCCTCCAGTCAGGATCGTACGACCAAGGGTTTCGTTGATGCTGCGATTCATCAAGGCCTCAACACTTCCCCCGGCGCCGTTACGGAGCCCCTCGCGGATACGGTCGTAGACAACGATCGTATCGTTAATCGAGTATCCGGCGATCGTCAGGATCGCACCCACCATCACGAGCGAAAGCTCTCCCCCCGTGAGGGAGAAGACCCCGACCGTGATGATCACGTCGTGGAGAAGCGCCACAAGCGCTCCCACTGCGAATGAGAACTCAAAGCGAAGCGTCACGTAAATCAGAATACCGACCATGCCGAGGCCGAGCGCGAGGAGCGCCTTCTTGGCAAATTCGAGACCGATCTGGGCTCCGACTTTTTCCTGCTGGGCGGCAACGAGTTTGCGATCTGGGAAGCTCTGCTTCAACTGCTCCAAGATACGACTGGAAGTATCCTCGGCGCTTCGGATGGCAATCATCTGCTGAGTGCCGGCCTGTTCGAGCTGAATGGTCTCTTCGGTAAGATGGAGAGTCGACAGCGCACTGCGAACCTCGTTCACGGTGAGGGCGGGTTGCGAATCAATGACCAAGAGATCACCTCCACGGAAATCAATGCCGAAGTTATTGGCCCCACGGACCGCGAAGAAGAGAATCGAACCCCCGATCAGGATGACAGAGATGAAAACCGCAATCACCCGCTTGCCCAAGAAGTTAAACTGATGGCTTGGTGCCAGATTCGCCATCGTGAGGCGCTTGAGACCGGCGAATTTCATCATCCATCGGAAGGCGGTGCGGGTGAAAAGGATTGCCGAGAAGAGTGAGGCGACGATGCCGAGCATCAGCGTGACCGAGAAG
>CAIKYN010000202.1 GCA_903831635.1 uncultured Spartobacteria bacterium | reverse complement strand
GAAGGCTTCAGGAATCGAGTCCTGCAACGCAGATGTATTTCAGCGATAAGTAGTCATTGATCCCGTGCCGGGATCCCTCCCGGCCGTATCCTGACTCCTTGATTCCACCGAAAGGAGCGGCGGCATTGGAGATCACCCCCGTGTTGACTCCTACCATTCCGCACTCGAGGGCCTCGGCCACACGCCAGACTCGCGCGAGATCCCGGCTGTAAAAGTAACCAGCTAGTCCAAACTCCGTCGCATTTGCCAAAGCAATGGCCTCACTTTCCGAGGCAAAGGTGAATATCGGCGCAATCGGACCAAAGATCTCCTCGCTTGAGAGTGCCATGGTCGAAGTGCAACCGGATAGAACGGTTGGTTGAAAAAAGTTTCCCCCGAGCTCATGCCGTTTGCCTCCTGAGAGTACCGCTGCACCCATTGCGATGGCATTCCCGATAAGACGCTCGAGATTCTGAACTGCGGCGGTATCAATCAGCGGCCCTTGGCTCACGCCCGATTCCGTTCCCGGGCCGACACGCAGCTTCCCAACGGCGGCGACCAAAAGTTCCGTGAACGGAGCGACAATTTTCTCGTGAATCAGAAGGCGGTTGGCACAGACACATGTCTGACCACTTCCACGGAATTTGGAGATCATTAATCCCTCTACGGCCGCCTCGAGATCGGCATCCTCGAAGACAATGAAAGGTGCATTCCCTCCGAGCTCCATGGTGACCCTCTTCACCGTTCCGGCACAGTCCCGAATCAGTGATTTCCCGACCTCAGTCGATCCGGTAAAGCTGAGTTTTCGGATAACGGGACTTGCCGTGAGCGCGGAACCGACAATAGAGGCCTTACCCGTGACGACGGAAAAGAGTCCGGGCGGGAGTCCCGCGCGGAGCGCTAATTCTGCCAGTGCCAGGGCAGAGAAAGGAGTTTGCGAAGCCGGCTTAACCAGAATCGCGCAACCAGCCGCGAGCGCCGGCGCGACCTTTCGGGTCACCATTGCCGAGGGAAAATTCCACGGAGTGATTGCGGCACAGACGCCCACCGGCTCCTTAAGGACCATGATCCTTCGATCCGTCGAGGGACTTGGGATAATTTCCCCCTCGATGCGCGTTACCTCGGAGACAAACCACTCGATAAAGGAGGCCGCGTAGGCGATTTCCCCACGGGCTTCCGCCAGTGGCTTTCCCTGTTCGGCTGTCAGGATTGCCGCGAGGTCATCGGTATGCTCAACGATCAGATCGAACCACCGGTTCAGGATCCTTGAACGCACAAGGGCAGGCTCTTTTTTCCAACGAGCCATTGCCTGATCCGCAGTCGTGATGCCCCTAGCGACCTCCTCTGCGGAGAGCGAGGGGACGCTGCCAAGAGCGGCCCCGTCGGCAGGGTCATGAACTTCGAGCACCATTCCACTCTCAGCATCACACCATTGCCTTGAGACATAGGCCTGAAACTTCAGAAGCGATGGATCGCGAAGCTCAGGATTCATCTCAGTCTATTGGCACTTCGGACTCTCTTCGTTCGAGTCAATGACTGAAACAGCGGCAACAGGGCCTAAGCCCTGATCACCGTATTTTTCTCGTCGAGCAGGATTACCGAGGGCTTATGACGCGAGGCTTCTTCCTGGGGGAGCCAGGCATACGACATGATCGTGAGTCGATCGCCGACTTTACCGAGGTGAGCCGTGGCACCATTCAGCTCGATCGCTCCCGATCCATGAGGACCATAGATCACGTATGTTTCAAAGCGCTCTCCGTTCCCCATGTTCCCGACCAGAATTTTCTCGTAGGGAAGGAGACCGACACGTTCCGCGAGGTCAGAGGCAATGGTGAGGCTTCCCTCGTAATCAATGGAGGCGCCTGTGACAGCAGCGCGGTGTATCTTGGATTTAAGCAGACAAATAGTCATCGGACAGGCTTTCTAACTAAGCTGTCTAGGGCCGTCCCGCCAGTTTTTTCAGACCGCTGGATTTAGACCGACAGGGGTTCAGGAGTGAACGCGGGGGCCAATGTCTCTTCTTTAAGATCAATCCCTTCCGTTGCACTGCAAACGGCCAGCGTCTTGATCATCTCTCCGGTAGACGAGAATTTCAGTAGCTTGATCGTGCCATCACTCTCCTCAACAAGCGCGGTGAGACTCTCAACCCAATCACCGGTATTATAATAATCGAGATCCTTGATCCTGCGCATGGAGGCCGTATGGATATGACCGCAGATGATTCCCTCAGCCTGGGCGTCGGAGGCGAAGTGCACCATCGACTCCTCAAAGCCACCGATGAAGTTGACGACATTCTTAACACTGCTCTTCACATAAGCACTTAGCGACCAGTGCCCCCGACCGACCAACTTTCTGAAAAAGTTAACTGGGCCGTTGAGTTGCAGAAGGAGGGAGTAACCGATATCTCCAACGTGAGCCAGCCATCCGAGATTCTGAACGACGGTGTCGAGCTCATGTCCATGGGCAACGAGCAGCCTCCTGCCATCGACCGTCGTATGAAAGGCGCGCGATTGGATGTGGACATTGGCATAATCACCGGTGAAATCGGCGATCCTCTCATCATGATTGCCCGGGATGTAGATGATCTTTGAGCCCTTGCGTCCTTTTCGGAGGATCTTCTGGATGACATCGCTGTGCTCTTGGGTCCAGTAGACCCCTCTCTTCATTGCCCAGATATCGATCAGGTCACCCACGACATAAAGCGTGTCGCACTCAAAGGTACGGAGAAATCCGAGCAAGGCCAACGCCTGGGATCCACGGGTCCCCAAATGAACATCGGAGATCCAAACGCTCCTGTAGTGGATAAGGTCTTCTTCGGGCACAAGATGTTGTGTAGAAGCTCTTCACAAATTCTCCAAGGGACACGATGTCACAATTTCGTCACAATTGACGGGCATTGCTGATTGCGCCTGATTCATGACAAGATTCTCAAATGTCAGCCCCAGAATCACTTGCTTTTCCATACTCTCAGGAGTTGCTCTGGTACTGCGTAAAAACCAGACCCAAGCAGGAAGGCGTGGCGACACGACTCCTCCGCGGGGAGTTGGGGCTTGAGGTCTTCTGTCCCAAGATCCGCTTCAAGCGGGCTCGGAGCACGGGAGTTGCCTGGGTGAATGAGGCGATGTTTCCAGGCTATATCTTCGTCCGCTTTGTTTACCCGGAGCTTTATCGCCGCATCGCTGCAACCAGTGGTGTTGCCAAGACTCTCTCTTTCGGCGGCAGACCGGCCCTGCTCGACGACTCCATCATCACGGATCTTCGTTGCCATGTGGCGGATGAGGAGACCATCGAAATCACCAGCGAAATCAAGGAGGGAGAGGAGATCAAGGTCATCGAGGGACCATTCCAGGGAATCCGTGCCCTCGTGACACGAGTCCTCCCCTCAAGGGAGCGCGTCGCGATTCTACTGAACATGCTTGGGCAGGAACGGGAAATCGAGGTTTCGGCGGGAGCCGTCTTGCCTGATGTCCGTCACCCTCTGGAACAGAAATAAAGGAATCCGTCGATCTCGACAGATAGCCCCCAATCCAAGCATCTTTTCCTGATGAAAATTCTCGTAATCGGATCCGGAGGTCGTGAGCACGCCCTGCTCTGGAAACTGGCACAGAGTCCGCGTGTGTCACAACTCCTTTGCGCCCCGGGCAATGCTGGAACCGCCGAGCTTGCAACGAATCACCCGGTTGCCGCAAGCGACCTTCCGGGCCTGCTTGCCTTGGCCAAGTCGCAACAGGTCGACCTTACGCTTGTCGGTCCGGATGATCCGCTGGCCGCTGGCATCGTCGATCTTTTCCAAAAAGAAGGCCTTCGGGTCTTCGGGCCTGAGGCGGCCGCTGCCAGACTTGAATCATCGAAGTCATTTGCCAAGGAATTCATGCTCCGTCACGGAATCCCGACAGCAGGATCCTCCACCTTCTCGGACCCGGAGGCCGCCTTGTCTCATTGCCGTGCATCGGCATATCCACTGGTCGTCAAGGCTGATGGGCTTGCCCTCGGCAAAGGAGTAGTGATCGCGCAGACTCTTGCGGAAGCCGAGGCGGCGATCCGCGAAATCATGATTGAGAAGGTTTTTGGCGATGCCGGGAACACCATCGTCATCGAGGAGTTCCTGACTGGCCCCGAGTGCTCGCTCCATGCGCTGATCGACGGCCAAAACTATCTTCTCTTCCCCGATGCGAAGGATCACAAGCGCGCCCTCGACGCAGATCAGGGACTCAACACCGGTGGCATGGGAACAATCAGTCCTTCCCGTGTGGTTGATCTCGAGATGAGGCGGCGGCTGAAAGTGGAGGTACTTGAACCCTTCGTCAAAGGGCTCGTCGCCGATGGCCTAACCTTCCGGGGGATGCTCTTTCCCGGACTCATGATGTCTCCAGAGGGACCGAAGGTGCTCGAGTTTAACTGCCGCTTCGGCGATCCCGAGACCCAGTCCCTGATGCGTCGCCTCAAGAGTGACCTTCTCGATCTGATCGAGGCCACTATCGACGGGAGGCTTTCCGAAGCAAAGCCTGTCTGGGATGCCCGTGCAGCGGTTTGTATTGTTCTGGCCTCGGGCGGCTATCCCGGGCCGATTGAAAAAGGTAAGTTGATCAGCGGTATCGATGAGGCATCCAGGGATGCCGACGTTGTGGTCTTCCATGCCGGCACCGCCTTGAAAGATGGTCAGGTTGTCACGAATGGAGGACGTGTCCTCGGCATCACAGCCCTTGGAAGCACACTTGAAGAGGCCCGCACCAAGGCCTACGCGGCCGCGGACAAGATCCGGTTCGAGGGTAAGCAACTACGCCGCGACATCGGTAGCTGACACCTTATTAATTCACAGGGATGAGGGGGATGAAATGGTCCCCAGAATGCAGGTGCCTTCGGCTTTAACTCCTCATCTCTTTTATCCCGTGCGTGTTTGCGTCTGGGCGCTTCAGCATAGAAACGAACAAAGCTCCCGAAGGTAATTCGGGAGCTTGTCTTGAAATCTTTTCGCAGATCCCCCAACTCGAGAGTCGTGGGTCGGGGCGCTACCCTAAAAAGGGGCCTAGTTATACTAGGACTTGTAACGCAGGCGCTTCTTGTGGCGGTTCAGCTTCATGCGCTTGCGGCGCTTGTGCTTTGCGATCTTGGCTTTGCGTTTCTTTTTGATTGATCCCATCGGGCTGTGTTCGGTTCTGGACTACTTGCGTAGAATGGTATGTCTGAGTTGTCTTAGTAGACGACTTTGTTCAGAGGGTATTCGATGATGCCTTCGGCACCGAGTGACTTGAGTTGCGGTATGATCTCCCGGACGATTTTCTCGTCGATGACCGTCTCCACAGCCACCCAGTCGTTTTGGGCCAGAGGCGAAACTGTAGGATTGCGGAGAGCGGGTAATGCGTCGAGGAGATTCTGCAACTTTGTGCTGGGAAGATTCATTTTGAGACCGACCTTGTCACGGGCCGTGAGGGCTCCGACGAGAAGGAGGGCGATCTTCTCCATTTTCTCCCGCTTCCATTTGTCAGCAAAGGCGGACTTCCCCGCAACGAAGACAGGATAGGACTCAATGATCGTCTCGAGGATCCGAAGCTTGTTGGCACGCAACGAAGAACCGGTCTCTGTGATATCGACGATCGCATCGACCAGGTCAGGAACCTTCACCTCGGTGGCGCCCCACGAGAATTCCAGCTCTGCATTCACTCCATGACTCTCAAAGTAGCGGCGAGTGAG
>CAIKYN010000201.1 GCA_903831635.1 uncultured Spartobacteria bacterium | reverse complement strand
TGAAAGCCTGGCCCCTGGAACCGCTCCAAGGGAAAGATGTGAATCGCCGTATCCGACGCATCTACCGAAGAGGAAGATCCCTGCTCGAATTTTGTCAGGTCAGCGACGATCCGGAGGAGTTTCACACTTTCAGAAAAACCATTAAACAGCTCTGGTACTCCATCCGAATCACCTCGCGATCCTGGCCCCAAGAGGGTGAACATCTTATCCAAGAACTCGGCCTGATGGGTGAACTGGCAGGCAAGGAGCGTGATTTCAGCCTTCTTGCTGAAACACTCCGTCTCGGCCCGGCAAACAAAGCCTCTCAGCTCTTGATCGCGATGCTGGAGGAGGAGCTTCCCAAATTGAGACGGGCCACACTGACTTCAGCCAATACATTCTTCGACCAGCGACCCAAGTCCTTTGTGGAACACCTGGATCTCTAAAACCTCCCCCATTACCTTTTTTTAAGGATGACACCCGACTCCCTCCCTCTGCCACTCCACAAAGTCGACTCTCTTCTGCAGCAGACAGTCGAGCAGGCGGTTGCCATCGTCCGCCCCAACTTCCACATGGGGCTCGATCTTATGCTTGCGATCATTCCCTTGGTAATTGCCCTCTTAATCTTCCGTGAGAAAAGCAGGATTCCGGCGCTCTTCTGGTGGCCGCTGTTGGGAATCATGGTTCTCTTCCTCCCGAACGCACCCTATGTCCTGACGGATGTGATCCATTTCGTTGCCAAGGTTCGCGTCACACCACCTCTTCCGATCTGGGCGATGAGTCTCCTTCTTGTGGAATATTTTTTCTATTTTCTCATCGGAATGGAGTGCTTTGTGATCCCAATGATGCTCTTGGAAAAGACTCTCCGTCGGCATCGCTTGGGTCGCCTCATTGCTCCACTGGAACTGCTGATTATTTCGCTCAGTGCCTTTGGAATTTACCTGGGACGCATCGACCGACTCAACAGCTGGGATGTCGTCACTGATCCGGAACGCCTCGTGAATCAGGCTCTCCATGATGCCCTTGCCCTGAAACCGGAAGAGATGACCCTTCTCTTTTTTGTTACCGTCGTCGTGCTCTACTACCTGATGAAATCATTCAACATCCTGATCACCCGACTTCTCGTGAAGAATGAGATGGCGGCCGTTGCCTCAGAAGTTCACTAACGCAGCTTCCAGAACATCGCGACGGTGATGATCAGACCGATCGCCGTGATGAGATAGCGTACCTTCTCCTGCGAAAGTCTCTGGGAATAGGTGGCGCCGACATAATATCCGGCGACAGCCCCGACCGTCATTACCGCCATGCGCGGCCAGTCGATCAATCCATGCACCGTGAACCAGATCGCGGCAACGAGATTGATCAGGGATCCGAGAACATTCTTCAGCGTATTCATCTGATGAATGTTGGAAAAACCAAGGAAACCTAGCGCCGCCAACATCAGAATCCCGATTCCGGCCCCAAAGTATCCCCCATAGACGGAAACCAGAAACTGAAAGGCCATGGCGCTTATCAGATGCCCTCTTCCCGAGGGGAGAGCTTGCAAGCCCATTCCCTCGATCTTGAGTTGATGGGAGACCCTCCTCCTGACCACTCCCTGAATCATAAAGAGCACGGTGGCAAAGAGCACCAGATAGGGAACCAGTCGGGCAAATGAGCTCTCACTTCCGAATGTCAGGAGAAAACTGCCAAGCAAGCCGCCGGCAATACTCACCGGAATAAAGGAGGTGAGCCAGGACTGAACCTCGGCGAGGTGCTTCCTGAATCCATAAATACTGCCCGAGGTACCGATGACGAGTGACAGAGTACTCGTGGCATTCGCCTCCACAGGGTTCATACCGAAGAGGATGAGGATCGGAAAAGTGATGAGCGTGCCTCCCCCGGCTACCGCGTTGATCATTCCCGCAGCGCAGGCAGAAGCCAGCAGGGAAATCATTTCGATCCAAGACATTTGTTTAAGCTAGCAGAAATCCCAAAACCATGGCGATCCGATATCCCCACCTTCACCTACCGAATCTTCTTTTGATCGAGGCAATCTGAGGGCATCGTTTCGCCCCCCTATTTTATTTCAACATCATGCTGACAGCTTCCGGTCTTTCCAAATCCTACGGCGGACGAGCCCTCTTCGAGGAGGCCTCGCTCCAGATTAACCGCGGAGACCGCATCGGACTCATCGGTGCGAATGGAGCAGGTAAATCGACACTGTTTTCGCTGATCCTCAAAGAGGCCTCCCCGGACTCCGGCACCGTGGCCCTAGAGAGGAGTATCACCATCGGCTTCCTTCCGCAGGAGAGCGCCCCCTCGGGTGATGAAACCGTTCTGGAACTGGCGACCAATATTTCCTCCGATATGGAGGAGGCTCAGCGACAGATGAGGGAATATTCCGAAGAGGATCCACTCCATCATGAGGGCGCGGGACGGTTCGCCGAACTCGATGGCCACTCACTTCAGGTGAAGGCGAAACGGATCCTGAGTGGCTTGGCCTTCCGCGAAGGAGATGTGAACAAGCCGGCGCGCACACTCAGCGGCGGGTGGATCATGCGCGCACATCTGGCCCGACTTCTGGTGATGGAACCCGATATCCTGATGCTCGATGAGCCGACGAACCATCTTGATCTTGAATCACTCGGCTGGTTCCAGAGCTATCTCTCGAAATATTCCGGTGCCATCCTTGCCATCTCGCACGACCGTGAGTTCTTGAATGCAATCTGCGTCGGCATTCTCGAGATCCGTAACCGCAAGCTCAATCGCTACAGAGGCAACTACGATGACTATCTGGCCCAGAAGGCCGCCCGCGAGGAACAACAGTGGGCCGCCTACAAGAATCAGCAGCGAGAGATCGCGGAACTCCAGCGCTTCATCGATCGTTTCCGTGCCAAGGCTAGCAAGGCTTCCCAAGCTCAGGATCGTATCAAACAGCTCGACCGTATGGAAAAAATCGAGCCACCTGAGCGCGATGAGGCCACAGTGCACTTCTCGTTTCCACAGCCAAAGCGAAGCGGACAGCGGGTGATCACCCTGGAGGGAGTCAAGCAGGCTTACGGATCCCATGTGGTCTACTCACACCTCGATCTCGAGGTGGAGAAAGGTCAGAGAACCGTCCTCGTGGGACCGAATGGCGCCGGCAAATCAACCATGCTCAAGATCCTGGCAGGAATGCTCCCGCTAGAAGCAGGAACAGTCACCCCGGGCCACAACCTCTCGATCGGTTACTTCGCCCAGCACCGAACCGAGATGCTGGATGTGAAGCGTACCGTTCTTGCCGAGGCGATGGAGACACAGACTCCGGTTCCGGAACAGGCTGTCCGGACCATTCTTGGATCATTCCTGTTCCGTGGCGATGATGTCTTCAAACCGGTGGGTGTGCTCAGTGGAGGAGAAAAGAGTCGTCTGGCACTAGTGAAGCTGCTGCTCAATCCTCCCAACCTTCTGCTCTTGGACGAGCCGACGACTCACCTCGATATGCCGAGCATCGATGCCCTGATCGGAGCACTGAGCCAGTACGAGGGAACGCTCCTTTTCGTCAGTCACGACGTCCACTTCATCAGGGCACTCGCTACCACAGTCCTGCATATCAGCGCGGGAAAGCTTACTCCCTACGCAGGGGATTATCAGTACTACCTCGATAAATCTGGATCACTCTCCGAGCGCGCGGCGCTCGTCGCTCCCGGGGATTATCGCCCAGAAGCATCCGGTGCTCAGGAATCTGCACCTCGCGTGAAGATGGGACTCAAGGAGATCAAGGAACAGCGGCGTGCCGAAGCCGAGGCCAGGAAGGCGGCCAATAAAATCATCAGGGAACAGCAGGCCTGTCTCAAAGCTGCAGAGGAAGAGATCACTCGACTCGAGTCCCGCCAGAGGGAACTGGTCTTGGAACTCGAAAACTCCGGTGGAAAAGCCTTTGAGTTAAACCGAGAACTGGCCGAACTTCAGGAACTCCTTAGTTCAGTGATGGAAGAGTGGGAGAAACTCTCCGCTTCACTCCCTCCTGCCGACGAGGAAACCCCAGGAGAGAGCTAAGATTTCAAAACCTTCCAACAAATGTTTGCCCGATACCTGCACGCTCGAGTCAAAAGCTTCGGTTACGCGTTCAATGGTCTGAAGGTTCTCTTGCTGACGCAACCGCACGCCCAGCTACACGCGCTCTCAAGCATTGCTGTTCTTGCACTGGGGAAAATACTCCACTTGCGACGCTGGGAATGGGTAGCGATCCTCCTCTGCATTGCCATGGTTTGGATGGCAGAGGCGCTCAATACAGCCTTGGAGTTTCTGGCAGATGAGGTCTCTCTCGAGAAGAGGGATCGGATTGGTAAAGCCAAGGATATCGCTGCAGGAGGCGTCCTGATCACGGCCTTAATCTCCATTGCAGTCGCCGTGTTGATCTTTGCGAATCACCTAACCCCTTATTTCAGGGTTTAGACCTGCATCCATCCTCACTCCCTTTTTACAGGGAGGTGAGACTACAAATCCTTTCTGCGGAAATAGGCGATTCGAACCGGCTCCAGAGCCGAGAAATAGCCGACCATGTCATTGATCCTCATTGTGACCCAAGGTTGTGCAAAATTCATACCATTCTTGGTAAAAACGATATTGTCCGCAAGATAGACGGAGGAATGCAACACACGGTTCTGTGCATTGATGAGGAGAACCAGATCCCCCTCGATACTCGGCTTTCCGATCTCGTAGTAGTTCCGGGTGATGTAGTCAGCAGCAAAGTCGTTATCACTCATCCTTGGATCCGGCTTGAGATTAAAGAAATTTAGGGCGCTCCAGTGGCAATCCGGCAGTTTCACCTCACCCTCCGATGTCATTGCGGGTGTAATAAAGAGATGATCGCGAGCCAGGGGCGGGAGGATATACTCGATACTCAAATCTCCGCCGAACTTGAGACGCCCGAGCGACTCAAACAGCGGACGTACATCTTTCACGAGTATATGAGGGATTGCGAGCGTCCAATAATTCAACGGTTTATTGATATCCGTATCAGGCCGGATCATGAGCTTTAATTTGACAACCTTCTGTCCGGTCATTGCCTTGAGAAAATCAGATCGTTCATCATCGGATTCCACGTGCTTGAGCACCACTTCAGGATCACTGAAATAAGTAAACCCATTGCGCTTATAGAGAAGATGCTCCACGGATTGCCTGGTCTGCACCGAAATATTCCGATGCCCTTGGAAGATGGAGGTGACATCCCCGCCCGGAATATAATAAGGGGTTGCCTGAAAACGATTGACCGTATTGGAAGCAAGCTGCAGGTAGAGTTTGGAGCGTACTTCCGGATCCAGAGAAGTGATGAGGTTTTCATCGGGCTTCAGAATCACAATATTTCCAGTTCCTGGAATTCTGGTGGCAATCAATGTTCCGATCTGATCCTCGCCAAGACCGGAAGCTTTCAGAAGATCATGAATTGCCGGTTCCGAGAGGGTTCCAAACGTCCAGAGCGGTCCCTCGCCGGAGACCTTCTCAAACCCTACGTACTCCTCGGGTTGCTCCATTCGGAGATCGAGTTCTTTAAGCTCTCCCCACGCTCCCAGATGAACAGTCTCTGGCGAACCTCGCTCCTGCTTCTCAAAATGATTATCTACCAGCAATGTGACTGCCACAGTCATCACGATCAGAATGAAAGCTGATAGAATCGTTCTCCACCGTGATGGAAGAGAGACGACTTGCTTTAAAAAGTTTTTATCTTCCACGAAGAATCCTCAAATTGAACAAAATGACTGACGGTGAAGGATTCTGAGGGGGGAAAATCTATAAAGTCTGATGGATCATTTCTCAAACACCATTTTTTTGAAAAAAGTTATGCCTTATTCCGCTGAGCTTTCCGGTTGACCAGAGCGCTTTGCTCCAGCAATCTAGAAAACCAATTTATCAGGTGAGGTGGCTGAGTGGTCGAAAGCAGCGCTTTGCTAAAGCGCCGTACTCCAAAAGGGTACCGAGGGTTCGAATCCCTCCCTCACCGCCATTCAACATCGTTGAATGGCGTGAGCCGTAGGGATGAGAACCTAGGTTCGAATGGCATGCCGCGATCAGTGGCAAATCGAAAAAGGCGAAGCCATCTTCCAAAGCCCGTGCAGGGCACGGGATAATCCCTCCACCCAGTTATTGATTGTCACAACATAAGGAGGGATACTTTGCGTACTCATGAGCACGGTGACCACAAAGACAAAATCTGCTTCCTCCGTCACGGTCTCTGTTCCCGGAACAACGGCGAATCTGGGGCCCGGCTTCGATTCCTTCGGGCTCGCTCTTGAAGTTGCGAACTTGGTCACGGTTTCCACTACGAACAAGACGACTCCCCTACCCGCGATGGTGGAAGCTACGGGAAGAAGCTTTTTCCTAGGGAGCGGACTGCCTCCCTTCCCGTTTTCCTGGAAAATCAAGGGAACGGTTCCCCAAGCACGCGGCCTTGGCAGCAGCGTCACAGTACGACTCGGCATTCTCATGGGACTTAATTCCCTTTGCGGCAATCCTCTCTCTCGCCACGGGATCTACCGTCTCTGCGCTGAACTGGAGGGCCACCCCGACAATGCTGCTCCTGCAATGTTCGGGGGATTCACTATCGCACGATCCCATCTCGATCCCATTCGTCTTCCAGTTGCTGCCAACCTACGCTTCGTTCTCCTCATCCCGGATTTCGAGGTTGCCACCCCCGACGCGCGCAAGGTCATGCCAAAGTCGATCAGCATTGGCGATGCGGCTGCAAATACGGCGGATGCCGCAGTGATCGCAACGGCTTTCGCTACCAAAAAATACGAGCTGTTACGGGGCGCCTTCGGTGATCGCCTTCATCAACCGTATCGTTCCCGACTGGTTCCCTTCCTCGCAGAGGTCGTCACCGCGGGTGAGCAGGCTGGAGCCATCGGAGGATGGCTCAGCGGATCCGGATCGACGATCTGCTGCCTTGCCCCGAGCGCCGCTTCTGCAAAAAAAGTCTCCTTGGCAATGCGCTCCGCCGCACCGAAAGGTGCCCGAATAGTCATCGTCGCCGCCGATAATAGCGGTGCCAGAGTTCTGAAATCGTGATGCCTTGATGCGGCAGTTTCTCGACAGACTCGAACAGTTTGCGGTTGATGTCATCCTGGAGAGAAGAGGTGGCAAAAGGGCGGGCCTTCTCCGCATCGTACTGCGGGCATTATCCCTTCTCTACCTCGCCATTGTCTCGCTACGGATCAAGCTCTACGGCTCCATCATCCTGAGGTCACACCAGATCGGATGCCCTGTGGTGAGCATCGGCAATCTTACCGTGGGAGGCACGGGCAAGACTCCTGTTGTCGAAAAACTCGCGCGAGAACTCTCGATGCGAGGCAGAAGGGTTGCCATCTTGAGCCGTGGGTACAAAAGCACTCGTCGGAGGTTTTCCGGAAACAATCCCGCCCCCGTGCGCATTGTCTCAGAGGGAGGAGCCCTACTCCTTGATTCCAAGAATGCCGGCGATGAGCCCTTCATGCTGGCTAAAAACCTTCGCGGGGTGGCCGTTGTGGTTGACAAGGACCGGGTCGAATGCGGACGCCACGCCATCTCACAACTCAACAGCGACCTGCTGATCCTTGATGATGGACTCCAGTACCTCCGCCTGCACCGCCGATTCGATCTTGTCCTAATCGACCGGGAGGCACCCTTCGGGAATGAATATATCCTTCCCCGTGGCACCTTGCGTGAGCCGCCGTCCCACCTGCGACGTGCCACACACATCCTGATCACCAAATGCGATGGAAGCGATCTCTCGGATCTGCACCGGCGTATCCGTCTTTATAACCGAACTGCTCCCATCATCGAATGCCGGCACCGCCCCGTGGAACTTCAGGATTTCTCGACCGGTGAGCAACTCCCTCTCTCAACCCTTCAGGGACTGAAGGCGGGCGCCCTCTCCGCCATTGCCTCGCCGGAGAGTTTTGAGCAAGGACTCAGGAGACTCGGCGTCTCGTTGGAACTCACCCAGAGCTTTGCGGATCATCACCGCTACTCGAAGCGGGAGCTCGACCGCTTCATCAAGCGCTGCACACGACGCGGTGTCTCTTGCATCCTCACCACCGAGAAGGATGCGGTACGGATGCCCCGCCTGCTGAATCAAGAGATTCCCATCCGTTACTTGAGAATAGAGATCGAAATCATCAAGGGCCAGGAGCACTGGGACAGAATGCTGGAGCAGCTTCTCCATCACCCGCATCCCGTCATCAAGGATTCCGAGACATGTGAGGAAGCACTTCGTCAGGCACCCGTCGCCTGAGATTGATACCCTCTCTGAATTTGCCTATCCGGCAATTACCGGCACCATCACGGCGTCGCTCATTCCATGGAGGATTTTTTTGTCAGCAGGACAGACTGTGGCAAGAACACCTCCGAGTATTGACTTGCCCTCATTGACAAAGAAATAGGGGCTTAGGCGCGCACGCCCCTTCATCACAGTGACCGTCCCCTCCGCATCGTAGAGAGATTGATCCGATAGGAGGGAATGACGGAAGACCTGAAGAATGTAGGGATGTTCCGGGAACTCGTGGAGAGCCCGCTCAATAACACCTTCCCACTCCACACGGGAGAGATCAGAGCCCAAGGAAACCCCTCGTGCTCCCCACGCACGACCATCGAAGCCGCTGATTTTAATGATCAGATCACGGGCCTTCTGACTGAAAGTTCCAAGTTCCCTCCAATTCTGTATATCAAGACGCGGGTAGACTGCGTTTGGAGGAAGTGGGGTTGGATCGAGAACCCAAGTGTAGGGAATCCACTTTTGCAGGGATTGCATGCCGCGTTCACCCAGGTGGCGGATCCAAAAATCACGGAGTGGAGCCATCCAGAAAAGAGCCATCCAGAGTTTCTCCTCAAGCTGTGCTTTGGGAGGAGGCGTTACGGAAACACGACCCTCGGCAGCATCTCGAAAGAGTCCTTCGGCACACGGCACCTGAGGGAGGTCGAACATCTCGAAGAATCGGTAGACATTCCCGCTCCATCCCCGGCGTGAGGAAGCATCCGTCACCTTCCAATCAGGGCTCCCCCTCCGCTGAGATAGGCGCTCAGCAATCCACTCCATCTCCGGTCGGTAGGTCGAGGCCTCCTCGGAAACAATGATCTCGCCTGCGGGCAGCAACGAAGAAAACCCCTCGAACATCCCTTGCGTACCACCCAGCACATCAAAGCCAAAGGAGGCGTAGGTCTCGTTTAACCAAGCGGTGAGACCGATACCTCCCGGTATCTGATCGAGTTCACAGATCGAGAATCCATCCTCCGTCACGATGAGATCGGGACGGATCACCCGGGCAATCTGTCCGCGAAAGGCGGGATTTCTGCCCAGCGCCACAACCTCCGGCGGCTTTCCCTGATCAAGAAGCTCAGCGATCCAGGAGGGTTGACGCCCGTCGACGCTTTGACGGTAGAGTAGATCGCAGGCCTGAGCGAACTGAAGCAAACGATGTCCCATGGATTCAAGCTCTCGGGCGAGCTTCACGTCCAAGGTGTAGGGGGAAGGAGCCCAGAGCCATTCCTTGCCGGCGAAGAGCTCACCCTCTGGGATGCGACGAAGCAGTTCTAAAAGCGGCACAGGAGCCGGTGTGGTGGAGTCGCTTGCGATCACGAGAGCAAGTTTCTGAGCGCCTCACGCACCACATCCTCGGCCGAGGAATCAGGGGAAAGCTTCGGCATGACGGCCTTCACGACCTTGTGGGCATCAACCTGTTTATAACCAAGCGATATGAGGGCAAGAACCGCATCGTGGAGATGACGCTCAATCCCAGCGGGAGCGTTTTCACGGCTTGCCGCCTCCCACTCCGCAGCGACGCCGAGCTTGTCCTTGAGTTCCAAGACGACACGTTCGGCGGTCTTCTTACCGACTCCGGAGATCTTTGAAATCGCAGCGATATCGGAGGTCACCACAGCTGATTTGAAATGCCCGACTTCCATTCCGCTCAGAATGGCCAGGGCGAGCTTTGGACCGACACCGGACACATGGGCCATGAGAAGACGAAAGAGGTCTCGCTCCTCGGCAGAAGAAAAACCGTAAAGGATCTGCGCATCCTCACGCACATGATGATGGGTCAGCACTCTGACTTTCACCCCGGGATTCGAGAACTTGTTGTAACTCGAGAGTGGAATCAGAATCTGGTAGCCGATGCCGCCGGCATTGACGACGATCTGGTTTGGAAGCACATCTTCCAGTATCCCTTCGACAAAAGTGATCATGACACCCTTGTTTCTACCTATCTTCAGCGCTAAAGACCAGAGGTTGTCGAACTCGAGCCGAATTCCAATAGTCCTGTTGTCCGCACTATTTTTCTACGGAGCGGGTGCCAGGCTCCAGGGCAGTGACGAAAAGAGCACGTTGGCGTTGCTCTTCGGGGGGTACTTTGAACGTCCGCCGATCCACCGTTTCCTCCCCGGATCCAAAAGAACGCTGCTCTTTCCAGCCCGTATCACCAGCCATCGCGAAATAACTCCCCTGGGATCGGGAGACAGCATGTCCCCTAAAGACTGGGATGCCTTTGTGAAACGATCCCGTGAGGATACCTCAGTATTGATGGCCACCATTAACCCCCTGATGGTCCGCGACAACCACCAAGTGATCCAGGCAGCGGTGATAAGTTCGGATGATCCGATACTCGCCTCCTGCATTCTCAATCCGGGGTTTCTCCGCCGTTTCAGTGCGATCTTCGGACCGGAGTTGATCGTGGCCATCCCGTCACGAACTAAAATCTATGTCTTCCCAAAACTCGCCAACAGGCTTGCTGAAATGGCCCGGACAATTCGCGATGACTATCTGATTTCGCCCCAACCCGTCTCCACGGAACTCTTTGAACTTTCCAAAAAAGGAATGCGGACCATCGGCACTGTCGATCCTGACGATCAGTAAACGGAAAAATCAGACCGCCTCAGCCAGCAACGCTTGCTCAGGCGTCAGTTCATCCTCACCGCGACGAGCCCTCTCGACACGCTCCAAATAATGATCGAGTACCCTGTCGGGAATACCCGCAATCCTCGCCGAGGCAAAGGCCTTGATGGCCTCCTCCCACTTACGTTCACGGAAAAGAATCACCCCTTTCCAGAACTGGTCACGACTGCGCTCCCGCTCAGGAGAGAGGGAATTCTTGGGTGCCAAGAACTCATAGAGTTCCACTCGACGGCGACTGCCGGCTCTCTGGAGAAGATCAATGGGACGCCCTTCCACGGTTTCAGAGGCCATCTCATAGGATAAAGGACCACTCAGGATCCGGCACCCATACTGGGCACAAGCCGCGGAGAGATGACGTGTGAAATCCACCACGGGACCCGAAACACTGTAACGCCCCAGTCGTGCACCACCATACGCGGCAGCGATCATCGGGCCTGAGTTCACTCCAATACGGAAATCGAGGCGCTGCTGCCAGCGGTTGTCGCATTCGCGGTTGAGTTCCTCGAGTCGTGATACGAGATCGATCGCAGCCCGGGCAGCCTTCGCCGCATGGTTGAGAACTCCCTGCGGCGCGAGTGGAACACCGAAGACAACCCGGATGCTTTCACCCGAACATTCGTCAAGATAACCACCAACATCGACCAGGAAGTCGGAGGCCGTTCGGAGATAGAGATTCATAAGGGAGACATAGTCAGCCGGCTTCAGAACCTCCATGAGTTCGACATGGTTGTGAACCGAGCAGACGAGCACCGAGGCATCATGCATCTCACCGGGAAAATCAACGGGCAATTGCCCGTCGACCAGCTGTCGAAAGATCTCAGGTCGGAGACGCTGACCGAAAAGTCGACGCAACACTGGCTCCCTAGATCCGGCTTCGGTTCTCCGGAAGAGAGTGATTGCAATCACACAGAGCAGGAGGGCCGCCATTCCAGGCGCGGGATTCAGATAGCTCTCGTAGAGGGAGAAAACGAGCGAACCTCCGAGCACAAGCAGCAAGGAGGCAAGTGCCAGGACCATCATTTCCCGCAAGCTGGCCGCAAGACCAAACCAGAGGGAGAGAGGAGTAAGAAGCAACGCCAGCACCAGGGGCAGACCATGCGCTGAGGGATGCAGTGAGGTGGCATGAATCAGGTTTTGCCATGCACTCCCCACTCCCACAAAACCACCAACAAGCTGAAGAACGACAAGGAGCGTTACCGTGACGATCAGGAGGATCAGGAATGATTTCAGCAGCCTCATTTGAATCTAGTCAGACGTGTCGTTGTGATGGAGACGGATAATTACCCACGGGCAGGTAGATTTTCAGCAACATCAGGGGGAATCAAGGGAAACGCGTCAGCGATTACAGTTCTTAACTTTGAAGAGGTTTTTCACCAACTCACCGAAACCCACTCCCTTGCGTTCCGCCACATTAAGCGAGGCAAGGATCGCACTCCGTGCCTGTGCATGAGAAGCGAAGCGTTTTCGAGGATCTGGGTCCGTCATCCGAACCAGAAGTTCTCTAGTTGCCGGAGAGACTGCCACCCTGGACAGGTCGATTGGCCGGAGCTTTAGTGTCAACAACTCAGGTATTGAGAGTCCCTCCGTTTCATAAGGTGGGGCGGAAGACAGCGCATGGTAGAGACAGCAGCCTAGGCCATAGAGATCGGATCGAATATCACCGGGAAATCCCTCCAGCATCTCCGGAGCAACGTAATCAGGAGTGGCGAGAAGATGAGACTGATCAACAGGTTTTGTCGCCGTACTACGAGCAAGACCGAAGTCCCCCAACTTGGCACTGCCGTCACGGGTAAAGAGAATATTGGCGGGCTTCAGGTCACGGTGAACAATCCCGCAAGACTCTGCCGCAGCAAGAGCATCGAGGATCTCCACACCGATCCTCAGCACAGACGCTTCATCGAGACACCTAGCCTCGGCATCTGGAGAGACGATCCGCTCATGAAGAGAGCCCCCTTCCATGAATTCCATCATCAGGCGGGCTCCATGGTCATCCTCCTCCAGAGTCAGAACCTTTACCACCGTGGGATGATCCACCAACTGGGCGGAGACCGTCTCATTCCGGAGCAGCATCAGATGCTCCTCGTAATCAGGAGATGATTTTTCCAAGACCTTCAGCGCCACCTCAGAGACAGCTCCATCCTCCGTCGTGTACTGCGCCCGAAAAACCCGTCCGCTCCCACCCTGACCTGCGATTTCGAGAAGCTCATACGGACCGATCCTTCTCTTAATCCTGACTTCGGAGCGGCAGCGCGGGCAACGAACCATGGAGAAAAAAGGCTCCCTCGCAGTATCCAGCATCACCCCACATGAGGAACATGGTTCCTCGGAGCGGTCTGGGGTGATTGATGACATCCATTGACCCTAATGGCGGAAACCCTCATCCTTCAAGCGACTCGGATCAGGAAACACTCCCGAGACCGCGAACGCACTTCCCATGACAGAACCCACAGTCCACGAAATCACCGCCTCCGACGAGGATAGCCGCCAGAGGGTCGACATGGTTCTGGTTCGCCATCTCCCCCATCTTTCGCGTTCTAAGATCCAGGCTCTGGTTAAATCCGGACGGGTCACCCTGCGGGGAGAGCCGGTTAAAAACAATGAAGAGGTGAAGTCAGGAGATCTCTTCCGAGTCGAGGAGGAGCCGCCCAAGCCACCGACAGGAGCCAGAGCCGAGGACATTCCCCTGGAAATCCTTTACGAGGATGATGATTTACTCGTGGTCAACAAGCCGGCTGGCATGGTCGTGCACATTGGCGCAGGTCACGAGGAGGGGACGCTGGTCAATGCCCTCCTGCATCATGGAGCCTCTCTATCGGCAGGCTCCGAGGAGCATCGTCCTGGCATCGTCCATCGTCTTGATAAGGAAACAAGCGGCTGCATCGTTGTGGCCAAGAACGATCAGACTCACGCGGCCCTCTCCCAAGCCTTTGCCGACCGCCAGGTAAAGAAAACCTATCTTGCCATCATCCGTGGAAGACCGCGCCATACGAAAGGAACAATCGACCTCGCAAT
>CAIKYN010000200.1 GCA_903831635.1 uncultured Spartobacteria bacterium | reverse complement strand
TTCCTGGATGAATCTCGCCCATGAGGCCGGGATGAACTACGTGGTGCTCACGACGAAGCACCATGACGGATTCGCACTCTTCAAATCCCAAGCAAGCCCCTACAACGTGGTCGACGCCACGCCGTTCAAGCGCGATGTGGTAAAGGAACTCTCCGAGGCGGCCCCCCGTCATGGGATCACTTTTTGCACCTACTACTCTTTCCTAGCCGACTGGGGTCATCCTGGTGGTCAGGCGGGTCGTCCGCATTGGGATCCGGGCTATCAGGATGGGGACAAGCGTGCGTATGTGACGAATATCGCTATCGCCCAAGTCCGCGAACTCCTCTCCAACTACGGTAGAATCGGTGTCCTATGGTTCGATACGGATGGATCGCGCGACATCACGCCACAGGAAGATACGGCTCTAATCGATGTGCTCAAGACCCAGCCTCACCTGATCGTCGATCCGCGTGTCCCGGGAGTGCAGGGTGATTACAATACCGTCGAGGCTCACATGCCCATGATGCGTCCCAAGGATGTTTACTGGGAGCTCTGCACAACGGTCAATGGATCCTGGGGCTACACGGCAAGCCCTGCGAAGCCTCTCGACAAGCTCCTTCCCTACCTGATCACCGCGTGGGGCATGGGGGGTAATGTCCTGCTCAACGTCGGCCCCACCCGCGAAGGGATCATCCCCGAGGATTCCGCAGAACGACTCCGTCAGATCGGCGGTTGGCTCAAGACGAACGGTGAATCGATCTACGGCTCAACGGCCGGACCCTTTGTCTGGCTTCCTTGGGGAACGGCGACTCGGAAAGCGGAAACCCTGTATCTGCAGGTCTTCCGATGGCCCTCGGACGGACTCCTGCGTGTGCCTCTTGCCAACAAGCCGCTGAAGGCATGGCTACTTGCCGATCCTGACCGCAAGGTTCTCACCACGGAGCGCTCGGGAGATCGCATTATCATTCATTTGCCGGAGAAAGCACCTGATCCGGTAGCCAGTGTGGTGGCCCTGCAGGTTGAGGGAGAACCGGTGAATACCTTCACATCCCTCTGTCTCAACAAAACTGTCTCTGCAACCTCTTCCATGGACTCGGCCAAGGCCCTTACGGATGACGATGATAACACCCGGTGGAGGAACACCGAGTGTACCGCCTCCTTCACTGTCGAACTTGGACATCCGGAGACCTTCTCAACAGTGCGTCTCTGCCCGCGTAGCAAGGTGGCAAATGCACGGTTAGAGGTCCGGGAGTCCGGATCCTGGAGAACCCTTCTGGATCATCTGACGCTTCCTCGCGACGAGAATGTCCTCACATTTCCCGCCACGACCGGAGATGCCATCCGTCTTTCCTTTTCAGGAAATGAGAAGCCTCCTGAATTCTCGGATGTCGAAATCTATCCCGCTCTCTGACAATCGATTTTTATGAAACACCCCGTTGCCCTGATCCTGCTTACGGTTGCCCTGCACTCCTCGGTCGGAGCGGGACTCACCCCGGACCAACTTCGTTCCGCGGTCTCCTCCAATGACGTCGTCTGGGATGAACCGGGCCGAACCTCGGCGGATTCGATGCCCCTGGGTAACGGGGATATCGGTCTCAATGTCTGGACCGAGCAGAACGGTGACGTCGTGTTTTACATTGGGAAAACCGATGCATGGTCGGAAAATCCCGTAAAGACAACCGGACTGGCCAAGGTAGGGAAAGTGAGGATCTCGACTACACCGTCCCTGTTCACGGGCACGAATCATTTTGAGCAGGCCCTTCATCTCTACGACGGTCAGATGGTCATCAAGGGTGAGGGAGGGGAACTCCGGCTCTGGGTGGACGCCAATGCACCTGTCATTCATGCGGAGGTCAAAGGAAGCAATCCCTGCGTGCTCACTGCTTCACTTGATCCCTACCGCGTGCCGCAACCCGTGAATCCCGGAGCAACCAATCCCGGAGACATCTTCCGGAGCCCTGGCATGGATGAGCTCAAGCCTGACTATCACGCCGAGGGACTCAAGGACCGCCTCGCTTGGTGCCATTTCGACGGGACGACGAACGGCCTCGGCAAGCCCACCACCCCCGAGGTGTTGAACTGGGGTTTTGGAGCCCTGATTCAGGGACGTGACATGACGGCTTCAGGTACCGGAACCCTGACGTCGGCCTCCACAACCCTGCATGAGTTGGCCATTACGGTAGCCTCTGGAAAGGCAGAAAGTGACAAAGAGTGGATCGATCAGGTGCTCCACGCCTCGACGGCATCATTCCCAACATCCGATGAGAAGCAGTGGCAGGCCCATGCCGATTGGTGGCACGCCTTCTGGGATCGTAGCTACATTTTCGTGAGCGGTACGCCCGAGGCGAAAAAAGTCACCCAGGGATATGCCCTCCAGCGTTTCACGACAGCCTGCGCGGGACGTGGTGCCTGGCCGATGAAGTTTAATGGCTCCCTTTTTGTCATCGATTGGCCATCCGTCAGTTTTGGGAAGGACAAGGTTACTGGAGTGGAGACCTTCAAGCCGGTCACTGCCGACTACCGCGCCTGGGGTGGGCAGTATTGGTTTCAGAATACCCGTGCCATGTACTGGCCGCGCCTCAAGGCCGGTGATTACGACATCATGCAACCGCTCTTCCGGATGTACCTCGGGGAGATTCGAAACAACGAGGCGACCGTGAAAAAACTCTACAATCACGAGGGATCGTATGTCGCCGAGACTTCTCCTCATTGGGGAGCTCTACCGAATCTGGTCGGCAAAAAAAACGGTGCCTACACCGACTACTACTTCACCCCGGTTCTTGAGATCAGCACCATGATGCTCGACTACTACGAGCACACCCAGGACAAGGCGTTTGCCCGGGAAACCCT
>CAIKYN010000199.1 GCA_903831635.1 uncultured Spartobacteria bacterium | reverse complement strand
GGAGGGAAAGCAGAAAGCCTCTGCACCAGCATAAGCATTCGCCAATTCCTCATCACTCAAGTATCCGGTGAAACGAAGTCCCGAGGTCTTCATCAACCCCGAGAGTTCGGAATCTGCGGTGAAGGGAATCTGTTTGCGCCCAGCGACGACGAGTTCGAGCCCGGGATAAGAGGGACTGATCTGGCAAAACGCCTTGATGAGGCGGGCAAGGTTCTTGTGCGGTTGGAGCGATCCCGCGGCAAAGAGATAGCTGCCGATCCAAGGGTGAGGTGCCTTCAGCGTCTTGACGCCATCATGAATCATGCGGATCGATTCCGGCGATCGCTTCAGGACGCTCTCTGCCTGCTTGCGGACATACTCGGAGATGGTGACGACGGAGCGGTTGTGACGGAGTCCCGGCATTGCGCAAATGCCATAAATCAAGCGGAACGATCGTGCGTACCACTCGGGATGTAGAAGGAAATTCAGGTCGTGCAGGGTAACGATGTGATCGATACCTCCTGGAAACGCGGGCGATGTATTCATCGGATGATGCATGAGACGGCACCCATGGCGGCGGGCTAGGGATGCAGCCAGAAACTGTTCCCAGAAGTGACAGCGTGCCTTCCCCCAATCGCGAAAGGGGGTTTGGACGAAGGTGACGCCTGGAAGGTGAGACCAGTTCTCGACTCCGGGGAAGCGCTTGTCTGCAAAAACCACAAATCTCTGATCATTTTCTCTTCGTTCCCCCTCTCGGAGAATCGAATCAAAGAGTTGAAAGGAGGCCACCTGCGTGCCCGTGGGCTCACGTGTTCCGCTGAAGCGACCGTTAAGAGCGATCGAATCCATACGATGTGCAGGATGAGGCTGAAGTGTGGCACTCGACAAAAAGCCACTGGATCAGCAGGAAGAGAGCCAGGGCCCAGAAAGAAAAGGCGTTGCTGGTGTTCGAGAGATGGAGAGCCATCTCCATGAGGATCAGGATCCTGAGGTTTCGATTCAGCGACGAGGGACGATCCCTTGCGGCCTGATGAAAGGCCCTGAGAAGCACTCCAAAGAGAATCCCAAGCATCGTTCCGAGGGTGATGACACCCGCTAACCCGAAGTTCATGAACGACTCGCCAAAGAAAGTAATACGCAGACCCGGGTGCTTTGCTTCGTCCCAGCCAACGATCCGCACGGCGGTGAGTCCGAGATGCCACTCTTTTTTCTGAGGGAAGAGTCCGCTTGGCAGAAAGGCGGTCAGCCCGCCGAGGTAGGTGATTCCATGCAGTGGCTCGTAATCCCACTGGCTCATGACCCAGGAGGCATCGCGCACGTCGATGAGGTTGTTCCCGGTGAAGGCTGCCTCGATACTGTTGACGATCGGATTCCCTTCGGAGAGGAGACCACGGTCCCAGCGCAGGAGCCCAGTCAGTCCGCCGAGAGCGGTAAAGAAGAGCATGTAGAGGGCGAAAGCCCCCACGAGGAGAAAGCGTGGAACCCGCCATTCCATGCTGACTAAGCAGAGGGTCGTGATCCCCGCCAACGCGAGGGGAAAACGATTGCCACTCAGAAGCTGAGCCAGCATCAGGGAGGCGATGATCACCCCGTCGACTCCAAAGAACCGACGAGGTCTCCTGAGACAGAGTAGAGCAAGACCGGCCGTGATAAAGGGCATCAGACCGTAACCGAGATTATAGAGC
>CAIKYN010000198.1 GCA_903831635.1 uncultured Spartobacteria bacterium | reverse complement strand
CTTAATACGACCTCCAACCGGCTCGGAAATGCGATTCTCGCTGCAGCAGTCCTGATTGGATCCACTAATCTCATCCGATCAGGACTTCCGCCTAAAATCTGGGATATTCCCGTTCTGGGATTACTCGGACTTCTCTGGGGGATCTGGATGTGTCTTAGGCATGCCATCTCCACCCGACACAGCGATGGGCTTTGAAAACCATTGAAAATCCAGAGGTCCAGCGAGTCAGACTCTTGCAATCTGAGGAAAACTCGAGTTGGACCAAATCTGGGCGCATGAACTTACTACACTAAGATCCTTAAATCTTATTGATGATTTGTTGGAGCGACTTTGTCCCTTCTTCAATCGCGTTCGAGAGCTCTTTGGAGGCTTTGATAAGAAGATGATGCGCCTTCTTTTTGACGACAATGCGCGAGTTTGATGACGTTTTTGCACTTTCTCTGATTCCTGCACGGAGCAAGGCGGCAGCCTCTTCCAGAAAACCAAGAGCCTGCTTTGCCACTTTGTTATGACTCACGACTGTCTTGTCCGTGACCTTGGTGCTTACCTTGGCTGGAAGGGCCTTTTTCTTTGTCGCCGTTTTTTTGGAGACTTTACGGGTGGCGATCTTCTTGGATGCAGGTCGTTTGCTTGTTGTCATAGGATCACGTTAAGGGTGCATCGAGTCGTTCACGAATTATTTTTCCAGTTAAGCATTTTGCTTAGTTTCGGTTCTTCCCTTGCCAGGGTCCGATCGGATCGGGCTCCTTGGGGCATTGCTTAAGCGTTAACTAGGCTGTTAACTCAGGATGTGTCCGATGTCGCCCAGAAGCATACGACCCCGCATTTGGGTTTGATCAGACGTCTCATCCGGATTTCCAGGGCCTTTTTTTTCAGTGGGAGTCGACGCGAAGCATGGCTCCTCGTCATGGTTCTTCTACTTCTCTGTCTAGCAGTCGGTGCCTCTCAAGTCTTGATCAGTTATGTGGGGCGAAACTTTATCAACTCCCTGGCCCAGCGCGATTCCGTCAGATTCTACAAGGATCTCTGGGTCTACCTGGCAGCCTTTGCCGTGGCGATTCCGATCGGGGTTTTTTACCGTTACACAGCAGAACGCCTCTCCCTTCTCTGGAGAGAATGGATGACCCATGTTCTCGTGAGGCGTTACTTCTTTCATCACGCCTATTATCACCTCCGGGGTTCCAATCGTTTAGATAACCCGGATCAGCGTATCGCCGAGGATGTGAAATCCTTCACCACGGGAGTGCTTGGTTACCTTCTCACCGTTCTGAACTCCGCCATCACCCTCATCTGCTTCATCGGGATCTTATGGTCGATCTCCTGGAAGCTCCCCTTGGGCCTGATCATATACACAAGCTTGGGGACCTTGCTTTCCATTCTGATCGGAAGGCGCCTGGTAGGGCTCCATTTTAAGCAGTACCAGAAGGAAGCTGATTTTCGTTATGCGCTGATTCGTGTCCGGGAGAATGCGGAGAGCATCGCCTTCTTTCGCGGGGAGAAGCGTGAGCATCGTCACTTGTTATTGAGCTTCAAGGAAGTCGTCACCAACACGCTGGGAATTATCGGCTGGAACAGAAACCTCGGTTTTTTCACCAGCAGTTACAACTACACCGCCCTCATCATTCCGCTGATCATCGTGGGTCCGATGTACATGCGCGGCATCGTCGAGTTCGGAGTGGTGACTCAGTCCGAGGGTGCTTTTGCACAGGTTCTTGTGGCGTTGAGTGTCATCATTTCGCAGTTCGAAGGACTCAGCGCCTTTGCAGCCAGTATCAAACGTGTCGGCCAACTCTGGGATGAGTTGGATGATCACGACACAGAGGATGCCATGATAGGAAGGAACTCTCCTGTTTCATTCGATGAGAAAGCTCTGACGCTCAAACTAACCGACCTCACGGTCCAGACACCTGATGGCGAGAAGCAACTCACACGCCAACTGAATCTGGCCCTTCAGCCCGGCAAGAGCGTCCTGATCATGGGAGCGAGCGGTACGGGCAAGAGTTCCCTTCTGAGAACCATTGCAGGCTTATGGCAAAGCGGTGGGGGGAGTGTGGATCGTCCGCAGCTCAACCATCTGATGTTTCTTCCTCAACGACCCTACATGGTGCAGGGGAATCTGAAGGAACAGGTAGTCTATCCACAAAACGATGAGGGAACAGACGATGAGGTAATCAGGGAAGCCCTTAGGAAAGTAAATTTCAGCGAGTTGGTCGATCGCGTTGGTGGGGACTTCAATCGTGTCGTCGATTGGACCAACGTTCTCTCGCTGGGGGAACAGCAGCGCGTATCGTTTGCCCGGATTTTCCTGCACAAGCCCGTACTGGCCTTCCTCGACGAATCCACCAGCTCCCTCGATGAGCAGAATGAGCGATTGCTCTACCAGAATCTGCAAGAGCTTGGCATTTCCTTCGTCAGCGTCGGCCATAACAGCACGCTGAAGGAGTTTCATGACTACCTACTCGTTCTTCACAACGATGGAACCGTGGAGCTTTCGGAACTTCCGAAGCGGACCCGTGGGTTCGCATTCAAACACTTCCTTGGTTTTCTACATCCGAAGATTGAAAAATAATCCCAGCCCTACCTAGAGACTTATTCAGATTGCAGTGCGTGAATCTGCGGATGAAGGATCTTGATGAATTCGTCTTCCTTCATCGGTTTTCCATAAAGGAATCCTTGCATCACTGTGCAACCCAGCGCACTCAGATGTTTTGCTTGGGCTTCCAGTTCAACCCCTTCGGCGATCAGCGAGTAACCGAGATTCTTTCCGATACTCACGATCGCAGCGAGAAGGTCATTTTTGTTTTCATCCCCAGGAATGATTCCCTTGAGAAAAGTTTTATCGATCTTGATCGTGTCGATCGGAAGTGCGGTGAGGTACTGCAGATTGCTATATCCTGTTCCGAAGTCATCAACCGCGATTTTGACTCCTGCGTCTCGAAGCTGAGTCAGGTTTTCATGGAGCCAAGGATTCGAGGTCTGGAGATGGTTTTCCACGATTTCGAGACGGAGCATCGACGGCGGGATCTGTGCATCCTTGAGTCGAGCGAGGCAGAGTTTGGCATATCCACTGACCATAAGGATCGCGGGACTCACATTGATTGAGAGCCTGAATCCAGGAATGGTCTCTAGCTCATTTCGATATTGCTTGAGGAAACGTAATGTTTCGGCAAAGACCCATTCGTCGATCTCTGGCATCATCCTCATCCTCTCGAGCGAATCGATGAACTGTTCTGCCGCAATCACTTCTCCCTTCTTATCGACGACCCTGAGGAGCGACTCTGCGGAAGTAATAGAGCCGCTCTGGTAATCAACGATAGGTTGGAGGGCCATGAACATTCTTTTTTCCCTGACTGATTCCCGGATCAATCGGTCGAGTTTTCTCTGGGATTTGAACTCCTCGATAATCGCTGCATCCGCGATGCAGTAATTTTTGCGAGCTCCGGTCTTGACCAGATACATGGCTTCCTCGGATCGGCGGATCAGTTCTGTCGTGGAGATCTCATTACTATCGAGGTAGGCGCATCCAATGCTCGATCCGATCCTGATCTCAAGATCCCCAAGCATGAAGGGCATCGCAAGGTGGCGCTGAATGCGCTGGAGCACGAGCTCAAGAGCGTTCTTATCAATGATCCGATGAGCCAGGATGACAAACTCATCACCACTGAGACGTCCCATCAGATCTTCCCCACGACAGATTGATTTGAGTCGTTGCGTGACCTCGATTAGTAGCCGATCACCTGTCTGGTGTCCGAAGTTGTCATTGACCTCCTTGAATCCGTCGAGATCGATGTAGAGGAGTGCCGATGTTGGATTCGCATTATCGGCATCAGCAATCGATTTTTCGAGTTGGGCAATGAAGACGGTTCTGTTCGCAGCTCCGGTGAGAGCGTCATGAGTGGCTTGCCTTTGCAGATCGACATTTACAAGCTCGCGTTCAGCGACGATTCCGAGATTTGTCGCCATGATGTCGAAGACTTCGCGAATCCTCGGATCCATTTTGCGATGATCCGGATAGATCAGCTCGATCACGGCTACCAGACGATCACGGATCCTTACGGGAACCACGAGGTAGGAAAACTCGGGTCGCAGTGCTCCCGTGGAGATAAATTCGGTCTTTGTTTGTTCTCCCGTGGGATATTGGGGAGCTGAGTCCAGCTGCATCCAGAGGTTTGCCAGTTCAGGATCCTTTGGGAGGAGGGGATTATAGATAATGCCGGTCGTTCCTCCTGTCTGCATATTCCTGATCCGGCAAGAGAGATATCCGAGCTCGGGATCAAGATGATCGATCAGACTGTGTAGCGCGTCGTCGAAGCTGGGGGCCTCAACCGCCATTTCCGTGGTACTTCGGAGCAGGTGATTGTAGATCTCCTTCTCCCTCATCAGGAGATTTGTCAGCTTCCTATTTGACCGATGGACATTGATATAATCCATGGTGATCTTTGCAAGATCCTGAAGTGAAGTGATCTGCTCTGCTGTGAGTTCACGAGGCTTCTGATCGATGACACAGAAGCTTCCGATGGGAAGGCCATCACCGTTTTGCAGGGGAATGCCTGCGTAGAAGCGGATATGGGGTTCCCCGGTGACGAAAGGATTGTGCACAAAGCGGGGATCCTTCTCCGCATCGGGGACAATCATCATCTTCTCAGGATCGAGGATCGTGTAGGCGCAGAAGGCATCCTTGCGGGGAGATTCCTGAAGATCGCAACCAAAGTGGGACTTCACCCATTGACGATCCCGATCGACCAGCGAGATGAGGGCGATCGGTGATCCGGTAAGTTGCGCCGCCATTTCTGTCAGACGATCAAAAATAACATCCGGCGCAGTATCCAGAATGTCGTATCCGAGAAGTCGTGCGATGCGTTCCTCCTCCCGCGGATGAAGTGGTGGGGAAATCGATTCAGCGGGGGGACTCTGTGTCATTTCATCCATACATCAACCATACGTCCGTCATCCGTAGATAGGGAAGGAATTGCGATAAGCAGATCGCTTAGATTCCCAACGTCTACAGAGTAGAGTGTCAGATTTTGGATGCTCGGGGATGTGATTGCCGTGCAATCATCAGGAAGTATAGGGATAGTAATCGTAGCGATGCATATCGGTTACTCTGCCAAGTCATCCCATTCCCAAGCGTCTAGTACGTCTAGCACCTCTGGCGACAGGATCGCCCACCTTGATGCGCTCCGTGGTATCGCTGCACTTGGGGTTTGCCTCCATCATGCCCTCTATAGTTTTCATGGGATTCCGGGTAATGAATTCATCTATCGT
>CAIKYN010000197.1 GCA_903831635.1 uncultured Spartobacteria bacterium | reverse complement strand
CTTGGCCTTGGCACCGAGGCCGATGCCGTCCTGAATTGCTACGATACCCTGCGCGAGCACATCAGGGAACATGGGAGGGAGGGCGTTGGGGCTCTCATCATCAGCATGACCCGTCAGCTTTCCGACCTGCTGGTGATTCCGATACTCGCCCGCGAGGCAGGTCTGACCGATTGGAAGAACGGGATCCTTTCCTCTCCCCTGCCGATTGTGCCGCTCTTTGAAACACTCGATGATCTGGAGCGCAGTCCTTCACTGATCAGGGAGTTTCTTGCCGAACCAGTTGCCAAGGCTTCTCTGATCCACCGCGATGGACGACTCCCGGTCCAGCAGGTCATGATCGGCTATAGCGACAGTAACAAGGATTGCGGCATCATGGCCAGTCAGTGGGGTTTGCATGAGGCTCAGCAGGCCATGACCAGAGTCGCTGCCGAATCAGGTGTCACCCTGCGCTTTTTCCATGGTCGAGGCGGAACCATCAGCCGCGGCGCAGGTCCAACCCATCTCTTCCTAGATGCACTCCCTGCAGGAGCCCTTCAGGGTGATCATCGGATGACGGAGCAAGGAGAGACGATCGCCCAGAAATACGCTGATGTCTCCACAGCCACCTATCATCTTGAACTCCTCCTCGCCGGAGTCACCGGCATCTCCCTTGCGGGAAACCGCCCGGGCAGAGAGACTGGTACATGCTCTCGCATTGCCGACTATCTGGCCAAGGCAAGCCGCAAGGCTTATCGGGGACTGATCGATGCCCCGGGATTCATCACCTTCTATGATCAGGCAACTCCGATCGACGCCCTAGAGTCGAGCCGTATCGGTTCACGCCCCAAGCGCCGCTCTGGACAACGCAGTCTAGCCGACCTACGAGCCATTCCTTGGGTCTTTAGCTGGAACCAATGCCGCTACTACCTCCCCGGTTGGTTCGGCGTCGGAAGCGCCCTTGAGGCCTTAGAGAAAGAACAGCCCGAACTCTTCAAGACGCTGCAGTCGGAACTAAGGAACTACTCCTTCCTGTATTATGTTCTCTCTAATGTAGAAACTAACATGGCGAGTGCCGACCTCCCGATTATGAAGGATTATGCGGCTCTGGTAACCGATGTGGAAGTCCGCGAGAGTATCTTCGGGATCATCTCCGAGGAATTCCAACGAACACGGGAACAACTCCGGAAGGTCTTTGGAGGAAGCCTAGAGGAGCGACGCCCTCGCATGGGCAAAACTCTCCAGCTTAGAGCCCGGGCCCTAGCCCTTCTCCATGAGCAGCAGATTGCCACCATCAAGGAATGGCGTACCGCCCGCACAGAGAATCCTGCCAAGGCGGATGCCCTTCTCCCACGTGTTCTCCTCTCAATTAATGCTATTGCAAGCGGATTAAGAACAACAGGATAAGAGTTGTTTTTACGTTTATTAAGTTATTTTATCCAATTGCTCCTGGCCGATGAATCTTGGAATCGTTGGCGGCGGTCCTGCTGGCCTTATGGCTGCCGAAACGGCTACCAAGGCGCCTCTTGGTACAGATCTCAGCATTACTCTCTTTGAAGGAAAGCCCTCTGTCGGAAGGAAATTTCTGGTAGCCGGACATGGTGGGCTCAACCTCACTCATTCGGACAGTCTAGATCGTTTTGAAGAGAGGTATCACGGAAGCTTTAAATCTGGATACTGGACATCACTACTGAAGGACTTCAGTAACGAAGATGCGAGAGCGTGGGCTTCGGGACTTGGAATTGAAACCTTCATTGGGACAAGCGGAAGGGTATTCCCCAAGGAATTCAAGGCCGCTCCTCTACTGCGTCGCTGGGTTCAAAGAATTAAGAATCAAGGAGTCAGGGTGGAGGCGCGCCATGATTTACAAAAGATCACCCAGAAGGATGCCCGGATAGAACTGGAGTTCTCCACTCCAGAGGGCATGATCACAAACTCTTTTGATGCTGTTATTTTTGCTTTGGGAGGAGCTTCCTGGCCGGAAACTGGGTCGAACGCGCAGTGGGTTCCCCTATTTCAGCAACTCGGGATTTCGGTTGCGCCTTTCCAAGCGGCTAACTGTGGCTGGGAGACACACTGGCATCCGGACATCATCCCACTTGTGGCGGGAGAACCTCTGAAAAACATCGCGGTTACTGCTGGGAATATCACGATTCATGGCGAACTGATGATCACAGCCTATGGAGTGGAAGGAGGAGCCATCTACCAGTTGGGGCATTCCTTAAGATCCATGGCACACCCCCTCCTCTTTATTGATTTGAAGCCCACCTTTTCCTCAGAGGAATTAGTGCAGAAAATCTCCTCTTATTCAGGTGATTTCATCAACTCGGCCAAGAAGGTCTGGCGTCTTGGAAATGCCGCTCATGCTCTTCTTAGTACCTTGGCTCCTCCTGAAACTCGTGACGACCCCCATGCCTTGGCCAGTTTTGCCAAGAGATTACCGATTCCCCTCACCGCCCCGAGACCGATCGCCGAGGCCATTTCCTCAGCGGGTGGTGTCTCGTTTGAGGAATTAAATGAGGATCTGATGCTTAAAAATCACCCTGGCCTCTTTGTCGCGGGTGAAATGATCGATTGGGAAGCTCCCACGGGCGGATATCTCCTGCAGGGATGCTTAACAACAGGATCACGAGCCGCGCTTGGGTCGCTCCGGTATTTGAACTCTGACCCTAGGTCAATATCCACGGACACGCTTTGCGTTTAATTTGTTACTTCAATCAGCATAGATTCACCGGATGAATTCCTATCTGATCGCCTCTATTGCCTTTCTCTGCATTTTCGGAGGAGCCTTGTGTGGACTTTTCTTCCAGCGCTTTCTCCCTGCACATCACCTCAGCAAGGAGTCCTTGGATAGCGTTAAGCTTGGAGCAGGACTCATTGCCACCATGGCGGCCCTGATTCTGGGGCTACTGGTCTCCTCTTCAAAAGGAACCTATGACCGAGTCAATGTCTTGATCAATGAGGCAGCCGCCAACGCCATCAATCTCGACACGACTCTCAAGAACTATGGCCCCGAGGCCGCCCCATTGCACCAGAGACTGAAGGAACGTGTGGCCATAGTCCGTGGGGACATCTGGCCTACGGATAGCAGTAAGAGGAGAAAGAGTTCGGAGGCATTTAAGAACGAAGCACCTGTGACCACATTGACCGTGGCGATCGCATCACTCAAAGCTGATGACTCAGCATCCATTCAACTGAGAAATCTTGCCCTGCAGACCCTGGCCGACCTCAATCGTGAACGCTGGCAGATCGCCGTGGAGTCTTCCTCGAAACTCCCGATAAAACTCGTGGTAATCCCGGTCTTCTGGATCACGTTTCTGACGTTTGTCTACGGACTCTTCGCCCCGCGGAATGGAACTGTGGCCATGGTTCTGTTTTTCTGTTCCGTGAGTATTGCCGGAGCCATTTACCTGATCTGTGAAATGAGCATGCCTCTGGACGGCTCGATCAAGGTCCCGAGCAAACCCTTCGATACGGCCATTGAACTGATTGGCAAGTAGGGCTTCTCTCTGACCTTGATGCTCTCTCTTGCAGTATTGCAGCCTTGTTGCCTTACTGCTCGTGATAGTTGTGCAAGAGTCCGCCATCCACGACGAAGGTGGCTCCCGTGACATAGGAGGCATCATCGGAAGCCAGGAACGCGGCGAGGCCTGAAACATCGTCGGGCTTACCGAGACGACCAAGGGGGATCTTCGACTCCAGAAGGGCGAGGAGTTGGGGATTATTCAGCAGGGCGGTGTTGATCGGCGTGGCGATGGCTCCCGGAGCAATGTTGTTTACCGTGATCCCGAGGGGGCCGAGTTCGACCGCGAGGTCGCGGCAGAGCATTTTGAGGGCGCCCTTGCTCGCACAATAGGTGGAGAAGTGAGGAAAAGGGAGTTCCTCATGCACGGAGCTGATATTGATAACGCGTCCGGGACGGTTCGTGGCACGCAGGTGATTCACAAAATCCTGCGTGATGAAGAAGGTGCCACGCAAGTTGATCTGAAGGACGAAATCGAAATCCTTCTCGGTGACATCCCAGAAATCGGCATGCTTCTCGACGCCGGCATTGTTCACCAGAATGTCGATCTTCCCCATCTTCTCGACGCCCTCGGTAATGACACGGCGATCGTCATCAGTATTTGCAAGATCCCCTTGGATCATATGAACCCTGCGTCCCAGTGCCGTGATGGCATCTGCTGTATCCTGAGCGCTCTGTCCCAGGGCACGATCATCGACAATGATGTCGGCCCCTTCTTGGGCAAGACGGATGGCAATGGCTTGTCCAATTCCTTGGGCGCTGCCGGTGACGAGTGCTACTTTTCCTGCGAGTTTCATGGTGTTTGATTAATAAGATATACCTTAGCGGGGGCTCCACTCTGCGAGTACATTCGGTGATTATGACAACACTGTCACAATCTGCGACTTAAGGCACTTCAATGATTGCCTTGATGCAAAAGATTATCCTGAAGGACGGGGTTTTCGTTGGCCAGAAGTTCGGCCACCAGTGCAGTCCATCCAGTCTGATGACTGGCTCCGCATCCGCGTCCCGTGTCGCCGTGAAAATACTCGTTAAAGAGAAGAAGATCCTTCCAGTGAGGATCGGACGCATAACGGATATCACCACCATGGCACGGACGATTTCCTTGGGCGTCGGGGAGGAAGAGTGAAGTGACGCGCCGAGTCAGAAGATTTGATGCCTCGGTCAAGTTTACCCAGTTCCCTGAACGCGTTGGGAACTCGACCTTGAAAGTGTCGCCGTAGAATTGCCCGTACATCTTGAGTGAGCGGATGATCAGAAAGTTGATCGGCATCCAGACAGGGCCACGCCAATTCGAGTTCCCACCAAACATCCGGGTTTTCCCCTCCCCGGGCTCATAATCAACGGAGTAGACCTCACCATTCACAGTGTAGGTGTAGGGATGATTCTCATGGTATTTGGAAACCGAGCGTATTCCATGTGGCGAAAGAAACTCATCCTCGTCGAACATGTATCGAAGGATGCTTTCCAGGCGTTTTCTGGGAGTCACCGTGAGCAGGTGGAATGCATTAGGTCCCTCGGACACCCCCCCATTCATTTCGATAAGATTGCGACAAAGTTCCGGACGGTTTTTAAGGAACCAATCCAGGCGGTTTTTGTATCCG
>CAIKYN010000196.1 GCA_903831635.1 uncultured Spartobacteria bacterium | reverse complement strand
TGTGGCTGAAAACGCCGCGCCATGATCCAGACACGGGCAGCTTCGTCACTGACGGGATCTCCGGAGGATTCCATCAGGACGCAGTGTAAGGGGATTCCATCCGCGTTGACGCCTACTTCATAGAGAGCTGGCTGAATACTCCCGGAAGTAGCGACTGGTCCAAGCACAGGGCTGGGACCCTCGACCAAGCTTCGTGCAGCAAGATCATCCTGCCATCGAACGACTGTGGTGAGTTGTGACCCTGACCCTGTCTCCCCTACACCGGTTGATCCCGAAGTCTTGGTCACTCGCTGGTATGAAGCCGTTACTGGTGGCAACGGTGGCTCAAGCACCGCTACCGACTCACTTCGCAGCGGACGCAGGGCGGGTGGTGGCTCTTCATAACTCGGCCTGTATTTCAGGGGAGGCAGGGCGGGCAAAGCAGCGCGAGCGGCACGAAGAGGAGAGAAGACCGCAGGGTCATTGGCTTCCAACCATGGTGCTAACTGCCGAGCGGCAGCACTATCAGCAGGCAGGAAATAAAAGAGCGGCACATCCGGCATTTTCTCGGAGGGAGCCCGGTAGCTGATCGAAAAGAGCACCATCATCATGGCCTGTAGAATACCTGCTAGCAGAATGCAGAGAGGCAGCATGAGGCGCGGAGCCTGACGGATCGGCCATTCAAAAGCGAGCTGGGCCAACTCCCCCAGCTCCCTTGGGGAGAGGAGAACCTTGGGTATCAGGGGAAGCCGCTGAGTCATGACGGGCCGGAACCGGTGGCCAGAACAACCGTGAAGCCACAGCGCGCCCCGATGGTCATGATTTGCAGGAGGAGATCATAGGGGGCAAGCCGATCCGCTTTGATGATGAGGCTCCCAGTTCTGTGCAGGTTGTGAAGCGAGGTCTCCAGCTCCGCCGTAGTGACCACCTGGCGGTCGAAATAAATCTGTGGCAGCGGCGCTCCGGTCACGCTGACCACCTGCGGATCTTGTTGTGGAAGCAGTAGGAAGGGCGAATCGGGAACTTTCAGCGTGATGCCCGGCTGGAGCATGAAATAACCGCCCAGCAGCAGGAAAAAGACGAGGCTCAGCAGCGTGCCGAGCGCCGGTGCCATCAGAAGCAGGGGCTCTCCCACTCCCTTGCTGCGGGGAAGCCTCATCCGTTGGCAGGGCCATTCCGCCGGTCGGCGGCATCAACAAGGAGGTTCACGATCTCAATGCCCGCTCGCTCCATGTCATGGATGATGTCATTAACCCGTGCAGTGAGGTAACTGTGTCCTATGAAGGCAGGGATCGCCACACCGAGCCCCGCCGCAGCATCGAGCATGCTCTCATAGACGCCTCGGGAGAGTTCCGCCGCTGTGGCAAAGCCTCCGTGGGCCGAGAGAATCAGGAACGCATCGAGCAGACCAAGGATCGTGCCGAGAAGCCCCACAAGCGGCGTGACATAGGCAAGCGTGGCCAGGATCGGCACGTTCCGTTCGAGCTTCGGGATCTCCAGGAGCGCGGCATCGGTAGTCAGCGACTGCAGGATGCTTCGCTCAGCGGCAGGCCTCAGCAACGCAGCCTGAAGGACGCGGGCCACCGGGCCCGGACTTGCGGATGCTTCGGCAAGAGCTTCGTCCACGCGACCGTTATGAATAAGCAACGAGAGACCGCCGAGTAACTCTCCAACACGGATGGAAGCCTTGTGGAGAAAGACCAGACGTTCAAAGAAGACCCCTAGCGCCACCACGCTGCAGAGCAGGATGATCCACATGAGGGGACCGCCTTTTTGCAAGAGTTCAAGCATGGCGAAATACTAGTTGCGGAGAGAAAGCATTAAAAAGGTTAAAGAATACTCGTGGCCAGTTCGCCTCCTCAGATGGGCAAACTGGTTTGGGGAGAGGGTCCGCCAGGAAGCGCCTCGGCACAGGAGAGATGCCCCAGCATTTCCTGAAGGCGTTCACGCACCCCTGGCAGGAAACCCCGATCTGAATGCAGGACAAGTAGGCAGAGCTCCTTATTGTGCAGGAAACTCAGCGCCCCCTGATCCGCGTGCAACGTTACCCCGGGCACATTCCCGAGACCCATCTTGGAAGAAGACTCACGGATCTGGGCCAGCATCGTCATCGCCTGGCCGCTCAGATTCTGAAGATCGACCCCGGGAGGCGTATTCGATGCACAGACTACCTGATCGCCGTGGGCCAGGATGCAGGCCCGGAGGCCCGGAAGCTGACCTGCCATGGCAATAACACGGTCCAAGGTCAGCTTCTCTTCCGTCATGAAAAGGGCCTGAAGCGCCGCCGGGTCGGCAAGCTGATCGAGAGGATCGAGCTTCCAAAGGGGGGTAAGTGACTCTAAGGCATCTAGGGACTCTAGAGGCTTCAGAGAGAGCGGCTTGGGCGTTTCCGTTGTGTCGGTGGGGAGAACAAGAAGCCCGCGCTCCTCGGCTGGAGGCTTCGCGTTAACATTCCGGCGAAAGATCGGGAGCGAGGCAAAGAACCCGCGCTTCGGCTCAGCACTTGGTACCTCTTCCGGGGTGTCGGGCTGTGGAGGCTTGTTTTTTGGAGAGGTGGCCTTATCGCCCTCCTTTATCTCACCGACTTGCTCCGTCTTATCGGACTGCTCGTTCGGCGCCGACGGCTTTTCCATGATTGATTTATCGATGGAGGATGAGTCTTCGCTCTTTATCGTCGCAATCACCTCGGCCTCAATCACTCTGACAGGCACTGTTTTCTTGGCGCTCTCTTCAGCGCGAAGGTGCGCAGCCTGTGGCGTGATAGGCGTAGGGGCATTTTGCTTTTCCGGGAGAATCTCCTCAAACCTCGTCACCAGTCGGTAATGGAGAGCCAGCCAGCCGGACGGGAGAATCACACGCTGCGATTGGTCATCCCCCTCCGAAACGACCACCAGTTCTGGTACAAGATCTTTCAGCCGGCCTAGAGAAAGACGTGGCGTGTTCCCTGCGAGGAGATCACTGCACGGCAGCTCCACCATGCGTCCCCTTGTCTGGTCGGCGGGAGCCTCCTTGCGATATTGCGCGGGCAACCTGTCCAGTAACTCGGCCAGCGGCACGGTGATCATCGTCGGCGCTTCCTCGAAGAAACGATGCGAACGATGCCGGGGTGCCGAGCTGATACTGGATGCGAGTGCCACCTTCTGATCCTCCCGAAAGTGAAGGCACTCCGCAACCGAGAATCAATGCCCCAGAATCTTCTTGCGCCGGAAGCGCCTCCCCTCCGAAATGAACTGATGAACTTGAACTTGAAGTATGACGACCGCGGCCTGATTCCCGCAATCGTGCAAGAGAGCGCTGAAAAAGGCGGCCGTGTGATCATGATGGCCTGGATGAACGAAGACTCATTGAAGCACTCCGTCGAGACCGGCTACATGCACTACTGGAGCCGCTCCCGGCAGAAACTCTGGAAGAAGGGCGAATCGAGCGGCCACACACAGAAGATCCTTCGCTGGTTCGTTGACTGCGACCGGGACACGCTCCTTTTCGAGGTAGAGCAGATCGGCGGCGCCTGCCACACGGGCTATGCGAGCTGCTTTTACACGGAGCTCGACAAGCAAGGCAACGACCTCCCACCGCAGGAGGAGCCGCTCTTCAATCCCGACAGCGTCTATAAGGCCTAAGTTTTTTCATCGGATGTTGCGTTCCTGCCCCTCCCATCGTCCTTCAAACTTCGTAATTCGTTCTTTCTTTCCCCGATGACCCCCTACCTGCGCCTTCTACGACTCGTTCTCGATCATGGAACGCGGAAGGAAGACCGCACCGGCACAGGGACCCTCTCTGTCTTCGGTGCCCAGGAGCGCTTCGACCTGACACAAAGCTTCCCCCTGCTCACCACCAAGAAGCTCCACCTCCGCTCTATCATCCACGAGCTGCTCTGGTTCCTCAGAGGCGACACCAATATCGGCTACCTGAAGGAGAACGGCGTCACCATCTGGGACGAGTGGGCCGATGCCAACGGCGATCTCGGTCCAGTTTACGGTGCCCAATGGCGCCGGTGGCGTACCCCCGAAGGAGCGGAGATCGACCAGATCGCACGCGTCGTTGAGGATCTGAAAAAGAATCCCGATAGCCGCCGCCACATCATCAGTGCCTGGAATCCCGGGGAGATCGACAAGATGGCCTTGGCCCCCTGTCACGCACTCGTCCAGTTCTACGTGGCGAATGGCGAACTCAGCTGCCAGCTCTACCAGCGCAGCGCCGATCTCTTCCTCGGTGTCCCCTTCAACATAGCCTCCTATGCCCTACTGACGATGATGATCGCGCAGGTCTGCGGTCTGAAACCGAAGGAATTCATTCATACCTTCGGTGACCTCCACCTCTACGTGAATCATCTGGAGCAGGCACGCGAACAGCTCTCTCGTGAACCACGCCCACTTCCTCAGATGCTTCTCAATTCTGCAGTGAAAACGCTGGAGGATTTCCGCTACGAAGACTTCACCCTCGAGGGGTACGACCCGCACCCCGCGATCAAGGCCCCTATCGCCGTTTAGGTTGAAGACCGCAGCGATGAATATGGAACTCAGGAACTCAGGAATGGGATTCAGATCATGCCCGATAGCGCAGGAGTTTTGGCAGCAAGCTAGGCCGAGGACTGGTAGCGGTATCGGGCATACCGCAAAGGACGAGAACGCCGCATGATGGCAATAGAACAAGCCAGATGATAAAAGCCATCGTCGCCATGGCGGAGAATCGGGTTATCGGGAATGCCGGCACGATACCGTGGCATCTGCCTGAGGATTTCAAATTCTTCAAGGCCACCACCATGGGTCATGCGATCCTCATGGGACGGAAAACCTACGAATCGATCGGCAAGCCCCTACCCGGACGTGAGAATATCGTCCTCTCCCGCACCATGCCCGAGACCGCAGGGGTCACGGTCATTCGCTCCCTCGACGATCTGAAAGAACCCACTGATGGGAAGGACCTCTTCGTGATCGGAGGCGAGGAGATCTACCGACTTATGCTTCCAAGGGTGCAGGAACTCTACGTCACCAAAGTCCCCCAAGTGATTGAGGGCGACACCCACTTCCCCGACTTCGAATCACAATTCGATTCAGGAATTAAAGTGCTAGAAACCAACGATTTCGCTGTGTGGAAGTATGCTCGCAAGGCCTCATAATCGACCCTTTTCCTTATTTCTAAGTACTTCCTCTACCCGGGCGCAGGAGAACAACGCCGCGCGCTAAATACCGGGCCGTGGGAACGGTCGGGATAGCCTGCGCTTAGCGAAGCCCTTTAGGGCGAGACGAGCGGGAGCGAGCGAGGCAAATCCCAAGCCTAATCCCTTTGTTGGCGGGGGAGAATCTTTAAGGTTTGAGGCTCCATCTTGGCGATGGAATTATTGGGCAACACCCCCCGCCATGAAGTCCCCGGATAGACAATTGTATCGCGACCGATGATGGAACCCGGGCTCAAGACTGAGTTGCATCCGATCTCGGCCCGATCACCGACAATAGCACCGAATTTTTTTAGACCCGTATTGATCGGTCCTTCAGGCGCGTGAACAGAAATCGGGGCATGATCCAAGCGCACATTGGAAAGAATCGCTCCGGCACCGAGGTGCGCCTTGTGACCAAGGATGGAGTCGCCAACATAGTTAAAGTGCGGGATCTGAGCCTCGTCGAAGATGAGGCAGTTCTTGAACTCACAGGAGTTACCGAGGACAACGCCGTTACCCACGACAACATTCTCGCGAATATAGGCTCCATTGCGGATCTCGCATCCTTCGCCGATCCAAGCAGGTCCCTTGATCATGGCCCCTTGCTCGATGATCGTACCGGCTCCGATATAAACCGCTCCGCTGATGAATGGCTTGCCGATTAGCTTGCCATGAATGCCGGGCTTTAGTCGGAACTGGAGATAGTTCGAGATCTTCGCGAGCGCCTCCCAAGCGTGGGTAACATTCTCGAAGATGACACTGTGCTCGGTGCGGTCGAGATCTAAAAGGACGTCAGGGGAGAACATTGGAGAAAGGATGATTTATGAACGATGAATTATGAAAGAACCGAATACATGATGTCCCGCAGAGACGCAGAGAGAAATTAAGGAGTGTATTTATTTCTTTTCTCTGCGCCTCTGCGTCTCTGCGCGAGATTATTTCAATCAGTTTTTGCTGATCCGTTGTCCGTCTTTTGTGTCTTTGACCAGCCATCCCAGCGCGGCGATTTGATCACGGATCTCGTCGCTCTTCTTCCACTCCTTGGCGGCACGGGCAGCGGCACGGGCGGCCACCAGCTCCTCAACCTCGGGGGGAATCGATTGACTGGCCTCGGGCTCCAAGGCAAGGACACCATCCACACGGGCCAGCCAGTTCAAAAGACCACGGGCCTGGGCGGGACTCAGCTTTCCTTCATCCCCCAAGTCCATCCGACGATTACTCTCGCGCAAGGTTTCAAAGAGCACAGCGAGGGCGCTGGAGATATTCAGATCATCATCCAGTGCTGCAAAGAATCCCTCCGTCGCGGGATCGGACGTCTCCGCTGCTGTCTCGGATCCTGCTGTCTCGTGCAATCGTTCCCTCCACGCATCAAGACGGCCAAGTGCGGTACGCGCCGCTCCCAAACCCTCCATGGTAAAATTCAGTGCACCCCGGTAATGAACGGAAATTAGGGCATAGCGAACTTCACGACCAGTCCAACCCTTGTCCAGGAGATCGCGAAGCGTGAAAAAATTTCCCGCGGATTTCGCCATCTTGGAACCCTCGACCATCAGATGGGCGCAATGCATCCAGTATCGGACAAAAGGCTTCGCTCCCACACACTCGCACTGTGCGATCTCGGCCTCGTGGTGAGGGAAGATGTTGTCGACGCCTCCGCAGTGGATGTCGATGGTCTCGCCGAGAAGGCCCGTCGCCATGGCACTGCACTCGATATGCCATCCAGGACGACCTCTTCCCCACGGACTCTCCCAGCCTACGGCTCCATCCTCGGGAACCCAGGCTTTCCAGAGCGCGAAGTCAGCGACTGCTTCCTTGTCGTATTCGTCACTGGCGACGCGTTGACTGCTGCGCTGGTTCTCAAGATCGACGCGGGCGAGCTTCCCGTAACCGGGGAAGGAGGCGATGCGAAAATAAACGGACCCATCCTCTGCCAGGTAGGCATGGCCTTTCTCCATCAACGTCCCAATCATCGCGATCATTCGGGCGATCTGCGCCGCGTCTGTAGCCTCAGGATATGCTTCGGCAGGAAGAAGTCGAAGTGCCTTGGAATCCTCGAAAAAGGCTTCCTTGAAAGGACGTGTGAAATCGCCGAGAGCGATCCCGGCTGCATGAGCGCCGCGGATCGTCTTGTCATCCACGTCCGTGAGATTCATCACGCGCCGTACGGTGAAGCCGCGTTCCTGCAGATGACGCTGGAGTAAATCCTCGAAAACATAGGCCCGGAAGTTCCCGATGTGCGCGTAGGCGTAAACCGTCGGCCCGCAGGTGTAGAGGGAAAGTTTTTTCCCTTCATCTTCGCGGGGTTTGAGCAGTTCCAGCTCTTTGGTGAGCGTGTTGAGGATCTGAACGGTCGCCATGAGCTCTATTCGACAGCGGTCTCCACGGATGCTGTGGCCAGTGCGGCAATACCTTCCCCGCGTCCCAGGAATCCCAAGCACTCGTTGGTGGTTGCCTTGACACCCACACGCGAGGAGTCGAGCCCTATGGCTCCTGCGATCTTATCCCTCATCTCAAGGACATATGGCCCGATCTTCGGCTCTTCGGCTACCAGCGTGGAGTCAACATTGATAATCGTTCCTCCGGCATCGGCAATAATCGCGGAGACCCGACGCAGGATCTCCAAGCTGGAGATGCCGCGGATGGAGGCATCGGTATTCGGAAAGTAATGTCCAATGTCCTGCAGGCCTGCAGCCCCGAGCAGTGCGTCTGCAATCGCATGGCAGAGGACATCCGCATCGGAGTGGCCCGAGAGCGTGAGTCCCTGCGGATGCCGGAGCGTCACGCCACCAAGCACGAGCAGGCGGTCAGCCTCTCCCTGCTCGAGACGGTGAACATCGTAGCCGATGCCGCTGCGGGTGATTCTAAGTTCGGGCATAGGTTTATGATTTTCCAGAAGTTCAGGCTCTCTGATGATTCCTAACAGCGTCTTTATCTTTCTCTGCGCTAGATTTAAAGATGGTCGAATGGGATTCCGCCTCCGCAGGCAACGCAGGAGTATTTGTCAGGGATCGTGTCATGGGGCCTTAGGTCGACCTTACCACCGGCGAGCTCCACCATGAGCATTCCGGCCGCGATGTCCCAGAGGCTGATCTGACTCTCAATGTAGGCATCGAGACGCCCGCATGCGACAAAGGCTATATCGAGCGCGGCGCTGCCCATCATGCGAGTCTTGCGAGCCGAGCGCATCATCTCTCCCAGAATAGGCAGGCCCTTCTCAATAGCAGCCTCGGTCTTCGAGACTCCCACGGCGACGATCGCATCGGCGAGCTTGGTGCGGCTGCTGACGTGAATGGGCCGCCCATTGAGCGTGACTTGTCCGGTGGCTCGCGAGGCGATCCAAAGCTCATCGGTCATGGGTTGATAGATTACTCCAGTGGTGAGTGATCCATTACGACGATGGGCAATGGAAACCGCAAAGTGAGGAATGCCGTAGAAGAAATTCACCGTGCCGTCGATCGGGTCGATGATCCACTGATCCGACGCGCTCTGATCGCCGCGGATCCCCTCCTCCCCATAGATCGCATGGTCGGGGAAGGTCCCTAAAACGAGGGCCTCGATCAGAGCCTGGGAACGGCGGTCGAGTTCGAGTTTGATATCGTGCGCTTCAGCCGCGTCGACATTGAGTTCCTTCTCGAAGTGGCCGCGGATCATTCCACCGGCGGCAAGTGCCGCGTCTCGCGCGGTCGTGAGTATCAGTTCTTCCATGAAAAGTAATTAACGGAGGGATAGGATATGGTCGAGAAGGGAACGGCGAGAACAGAGAACACGATTCATCTGCTCCATACAAAACTTGGGGGAAGCGTTTGTAGCGCTTCCCCCAAGTTCTAGCTCGTCGCCGAAAGGGTGTTCCGGCGGGAGGGACTTACTTCTTTTTTGCGACGGCCTTCTTTGCAGGGGCCTTCTTTGCAGGAGCCTTCTTCACGACGGCTTTCTTTACAGGGGCCTTCTTTGCGACGGCTTTCTTAGCAGGAGCCTTCTTCGCGACTACTTTCTTAGCAGGAGCCTTCTTGGCAACGGCTTTCTTTGCGGGTGCTTTTTTCTTAACGGGCATTTCAATCCACCTCCTTTGTTCCGCATGGGCGGCTTATGTGAAAAGTTTGTGAATAAATCACTGCTGAATGTGAATAAGTTGCTCGATGATGTGCGTCAACGGATTTTCTGATAATTTTTCTTCACACTTGCCCCTCGACCGTGAGGAGTGATCGCTCGCTTACTGCGCAGCGAGAATTTTTTCCGCGTGCATAATGATCTCCGAAACCTCGGCAAGCCTTCCGAGACCTTCGTACCCGCAAGCAAGCATGCCTTCCGCAGGCCCGACAAATGCGGCTCCGCGGTTATGCAGCGTCTCGACATTCATTCTTGTCGCAGGATGATCCCACATCTTTCCGTTCATCGCCGGTGCGATGAGAAGCGGTGCGCGTGTTGCAAGCGCAACAGCGCCGAGCGCGTCATCCGCAAATCCATGCGAGAGTCGTACGATGGTGTTCGCGCTCGCAGGAGCAATCAGCAGGAGATCTGCGCGATCCGCCAACTCTATATGACCCGGCTTCCATGCGCCGGCATTTTCTTCGGAGAGATCACAAAGCACGGGATGACGCGAGAGGGTCGCCAGCGTAAGGGGTGTAATGAATTCGGTAGCGCGACGCGTCATCACCACAAAGACATCGTGGCCCACTTTACGAAGCTGGCTGACAATCTCGGATGCTTTATACGCAGCGATCGAGCCGCTGATTCCTAGAACGATCGTTTTCCCCGTGGACTTCGGCTCTCCGTTCACGCAGTCCCCTCCGTCACGACGGACATCCGTCGGCTAAGATATCGCTCGGCGCGCATGACCGCCCGGAACTTTTCTATGTTCTCTTCCATCGAGCCGCTGATGATTGTGTAGCGGTAATCACGCCAGCATTCCATCTCGCGTGCTGCATTGCTCATCCGAATCTCAACCTGCTCGGCTGTTTCTGTGCCACGGCGCATGAGTCGGCGGCGGAGCTCCTCAAGATCTGGCGGCATGATGAAGACATCGGCTAGGGCTTGAAGGATGATGGGATCCCCGCAGGCACGGATGTTGTCGACGCCGTGCGTATCAATATCGAGGAGGACGTCGATGCCATTCTTCAAATTTTCAAGCACGGGCCCTTTTAGCGTTCCATAATGGTTTCCATGCACCTCGGCATGCTCCAGAAATTCGTTTGAAGCGAGACGCCGGGTGAATTCCTCACGCGATAGAAAGTGATAATCCTCACCATCGATCTCACCGGCTCTGGGGGAGCGGGTCGTGCAAGAAACGGACCAGACGAAATCGGGCTTCTGCCTGAGCGCGGTACAGAGCGTGGTCTTTCCAGCGCCAGAGGGCGCGGAAATTACAAAGAGGATGCCGGAGCGAAGGAAGTGCTGGGATGAATTATTCACGAGGATTACTCAAGATTGGCGACCTGCTCTCGTATTCTATCTAGTTCTGCTTTGGATTGCACGACCCGTTGGGAAATGGAGGCATCACCGGCTTTGTTACCGAGGGTGTTGAACTCGCGGAACATTTCCTGCGCCAGATAATCGAGGGTTCTTCCGGCGGGCTCTCTCCCGTTCAGTGACTCTCTGCATTGGGTGAAGTGACTCTCCAGACGGGTCAATTCCTCGGTGATATCGCTACGCTCGGCCATGAACGCGAGTTCGCGGGCAAGTGCAGGATCATTCACCGGCAAAGGAAGGCCCAATTCTTCAAGCCGTGTCTTCAAGTGATCTCGCCGCGTTCGGAGGACTCCGGGAACGCGGGTTCGAATGGCCTTAGCGGCGGACTCTAGAAGCTTGATGCGCTTGAGCATATCCGTGACGAGGTGGGCCCCCTCCTTTTTCCTCATCGTAATCATCCGATCCAGCGCTTCACCAAGTGATTGCTGCACTACAGGCCAGAGCTTCTCGGCATCCGGGGTCTCCTCTCCAACGTTTCTGACGACACCGGGGGATCGGAGCAAGAGTTCCAAAGAAATTTCCCCAGGAAGGGCCAGCTCCGCCTGCAAGGCCTGGAGTTCGTTGAGAACACGTCGGGCAGCTTGCTTGTCGATGACGCTCGGCGATGCCTCCGCGCTGGTGGCATTCTCGAGCGATACCGTAATGTTGATACGCCCGCGGCTGATTCTTTTCTGAATTATTTCCCGTAGTTTCGGCTCCAGCATGGAGAGGGGCTTCGGGATTGAGATCGCAATCTCGATCCCCTTCCGGTTCACCGAGCTGCACTCCACACTGATTCGCCAACCATCAGCGAGCGCACTCCCGCGACCGTGTCCTGTCATACTTTCCATAAATTTTATTGTTGAGATTTCCCTCCCGTCGAAAAATTCCAAACCCATGGCGCACCGTAGAAGCCGAGGGCTCCTGGTTCGTACTCTCCCATGCGGGAGGTCATCCATTTCTTCGCAGGGAGGGGAAACATCAGGCTCTGCCGGCACCATGATGACCCTTCTGTCAGATATCGCTTTAACCACTCGGCTCGTCCGGCGGCCATAGCCATCAGAAGATCCGGAGCCATGACCCCGGGCTCTCCTTCAAAAGCTATCTTCGGATGAGGAAAGACACCGTTAAGTGAAAGGAGGCATAAACCACCTTTGGTAAGTCCATAAGCGTAGTCACCCGAGAGCGTATAACTCGAGTCCTCGAGGAGCACGTTGACTTGCGGCGCATAAAAAGTGCCGCATGGAAGGGTAAGCTCCATGTTCTTTCCCTGGACCATTCCTGAAAAAGAGGGGTCAAGAGCAGCCCCACCTGCTTTCACATTTAGGGCAAGGGCGCTGTTCGTTTGCTGATCCAGAAACACCAGCCCATCGGTGCGGAGCGAGAGATCGATTTGCAGATTTTTTAATCCGTTGTCACTCGCCGGACTCCGGGAACTCTCAGGCGCTGAAGAGGAGAGGAGACAAGCTGGCTGGGCAAAGGAGGGTGTGAGATCGGGATGCAGCACTCCAGTGAGTCCGTGCAACTGCAGGGATCCGTTCAACAAGGGCGTTTGCGGAGTCGTGGCACCAAACACCAGATCGGCATCCGCTAAAGCTTCCAGTCCACTTCCAAGCGTCAACGGTAGATCCTTTCCCTGGAGACGAAGTCCGCCTTTCCATGGGGATTGTTCCCATGAGAGCTCTCCTGATAACATCACGGGCTTGTCGCGGTAGACCGCACTTCCAGATCCGAATACCGCTTTCGAGGAAGACAACGTAATGGGCAGGGAAAGATGCTCCAGTGTGTGGGAGCCAAACAGTAGTCCTTTCTCGGCTTCAAGCAGCAAGCCGCCTTCCATGACGGGTTGTCGGCAAGCGCCGGAGAAGAGGATTTTCCCATCCACGCGTGCATTCTTAAGCGGCCAGGAGTCCAACCTCATCAGGCTGACCCACCCGTCCAAAGGAACATGTTGGAATGTTGCGGATCCGTGGATTGGCTGATCCGTATCCCCCATGCGAATCGTCCCTTGTTCCTTAATCAAGTGCATCGGCGCCTCGAGATCGACAGAGAGAGGCGACGCAGACGCGGGTTCCTGAAGGAGTTTTGCACTAGCCTTCCCGTCCCCGGCCTCCACTGCAATGGATAGATCTGCTTTCGGCCCGCCTTGCTTCGGTGAAAAGTTACGGATACTCAGTGCGGAATGAATCACCGGTTTCGCCGGGCTTCCCTTTGCAGTGATCGAGCCATCCAGTGTTCCCACAAAAGGATTTTGCTGCCCCAACAACCCTGCAATCTCTTCAGCCTTGATCCCCTGCAAAGTAAGATTGATTTCTGCCGGGCCATCCATGGCGATGGTCTTGAACAAGTCTCCACTCTGCCAGAATTCTAGCGCGTTGAATGGAAGCAGCAGATCTCCCTTCACCAGCGGCACCGACTTTTCTGCACGAGTAGCCACGATGTCCGAAGCGCGGAAAGCGGCCGCCGCTGCCGATAGCTTGAGACCCAACGTCAAGTCGTCCTGCTTGAAATTAGCCTTGGAGAGTTCGACTTTGCCAGGTGCATAGGTTCCCTCAAAGGCTCCCGACATCCCTGTGGTCGTCCATTTGCTCACCCAATCATTAACCTCCATCTGGAAGGATCCCGTGTGGCCATCCGCAGTGCCCTCACCCTGCCAGCGGAACTTCACGGCACCGCCGCCAATCACGGACGCGGTGGTGACTCCCAACTGCGAAAGCCGCTTGGTCAGGTCGCGGACATCGGCTTGTGCCTCGGCCTTATAAGCATGGGGTCTTTTGTTGGCCACTTGCCCCCTGAGATTGAGATGATCGCGCCCGCTCCATGCTTCCAGCGAGGTCAGCCGAGTCTGATCACCGGCGAAGATCATGCATCCTTTCACCCAATCGAGTGGCAGCTTCCGAATGGTCATGCCCGTGCCTGTGAGATTACAATAACCCTCGGCCATGTTCTCCGCTCCGTGGATTTCGCCCTCGAGAAGCAGCTCTCCGCCGAGCTGGGAAAACTCCGGACCGGCCAGTCCCGCCAGTGCACTGGCATCTTCAAGCTCCGCATGAAACTTTCCCGCGAACGGGGCACGAAGCGCCGCGTGCCAATCTGACGGGAGATGGCTCTGACCCGATGCAGTCACTTCATTCTCCTGCTGCTGGAGATGAAGTTCGGAGAGGGTGAGATTACGCCCCGTGAGGGTGGCAACTAACCGCAGTGACTCCCATCCCTTTCCCTCCCAACGGAAATCCCTGGCGATCAAGCGTAGTGAGCTGTCGGCATCTACTGGATTGGAGGGATCACCACGGAAAGTCAATCGGGCTTGGCTGATGAAACCCGTCGCCTTCTTTTCGTCCTTTATCCACTCACGAAAGGCCTCAAGAGCCAGACCTTCCCCAACAAGCGTCAGCTCAAGATGATTAGGATTTAAAAGTGAACTCACAGTGCCGTCACCCCGTATCAGTCCTTGGCCTACTGTTCCCCGGATTCCAAAATCAATGCCGTCGCTCACCGGTCGGAGTGTCGTTTCTCTGAAGAGCAACTCGTTTCCCAAATCCAACTCTCCCAGCCTGAGGGTTCCACCTTCCCAAGAAGCCGGTGCGGAAGTTTTGGGCAGGATGCGATGCCAGGTCCCGATATCCAGCGACCCATCCGCATACGAAATCCGGCCGGCCCATCGATCCGGGAGACGAAGCGCCAGTCCATTTACTGCAACTCGGTGATGATCTCCAATCATTACCAAATCAGCAGATCCTAACGTGAAGGATGCCGAAGGAAGAAAAAGGGAGGGGCGTATCAAGGAAAGCATGTTCCTTACAGGGAAATTCATCAGCGGCTTGACTGCGCGTGTGCCGCTTCTGGTATCCAGCAGCACTTTGGTCTTGCCCACCATTATCTCTCTTACCAATCTCTGCGGGCCACCCTCCGAAATATGAAGCAGTTGTTTCCACGAGGCGAGTCGCACCCCTATCGCATCCGACCTGAAACTGCTTCGGTGATTAGGCGGGCCTAAAAGCCAAGTAATCCCCCGCGCTTGAATCCATCCATCGTCAGCGATGGAGAGTTGATCCATGTGCAACTCCCCTCCATACCCCCAAGCAGCAAGTGAAAGGCCACCTCTTAGCACTGCGCTGGACATTGGGTTGAAGAAAATCCAGATCGCTATTCCTAAAGCCAGTAAAGCCAAGGTTCTCCATGCCGTCGGTGTTCCAGACATGGCGGGAGGATGCTCTGGATCCTCGGTGTTTTTAAAACGGGGCGGCATGAAGGATCTGGGCGTTGATCATGATAGTATGCCTACTCCCTGC
>CAIKYN010000195.1 GCA_903831635.1 uncultured Spartobacteria bacterium | reverse complement strand
TATGAATCATCCGGACTTTACGAATCGGGTCGGAAAATTCGAACCCCCTCAATCCATCCGGTAATTTGAGAACGGAGACATCGGTCGCGAAGGACTTCCCTTTCGAGGTCGCCTCAATCAGGGTATGCTTCTCGGTTCCCCCCGGGTACGAAGTGAGCCTGCCTTCGGGAACGGCCGAGTCATTCAGGGTCAGGAGAAAGGTGCCACAGTCATCCAGCGCCTTAGCGCCACCATATCCGTTCATGATCCCGAAATAGAAGGAATCAGGCTTGCCTCCGTAATCATTCCAATGCGCCTTGAGACGTAGATCGCCATAGCTCCATGCGTCCTGCCCATCCATCTCCAAGCTTTGTGCCTTGCCGTCCCCCTGCTTGCAGGTACCCCGATGTGAAAAGAGGAGGAGCCGCTGTGCCAGTCCGTAAGCATTCTGAGAGTGATCGCAAGTGATCGCGGAGAGTCCGATCACCCGGTCCGGTGTGAAGACCCATTCCTGAATGCCATCCCACCCGGTGTAGCCCTTTGGATCGGTTGCCCCCGATTTTTTATTGATCGGATACCTCGTGGAGAGTCCGTAGAGGGAGGTGCTCTTACTCACGGCATTGTGACATCCAGCACCCGTGAGAAAGGCCCACTTCTCCCCACGGGCAAAATCGCTCTCATCACCCGAGGCAATCTTGACCTCGGGGCAGGCTCCATGGAGCGCTGCATTCAGCTCAGAGGCACCCTCCTTCTTGAGTAGGTAAGCACCAATAAAGGTGCTGATTCCCACCGTGGGTGGGATGAAGGTTTCCAGAACTTCCGGCGCTCCCGTACTGGGATCACGAGTCGTCCCGACGGCTCCCCAGGTTCCAAAGCGGGCGCGAGGTCCAAGAATGTTGCGATCAAAGAGCATGAAGTTGTCCGGCGCCTGCTTTCCGGTGAGGCCCGGTTTGTAGAGGAAAGCAAGCAGAGGGGATGGCTTGGCATCTTTTCCAAGTTCGTAATTATAAGGATCTCCGGTGATATCGGCGATGATGAGCGCCGTTTCAGGATTACTTGGAGCGTAGAAGGGCTTCCAGGGGGGGGCTGTGCTGTATTCACCGAAGCCGTAGTGACTCGAAATCGGCATATAATGAGTCAAGCTCTCCAAAAAGGATTTCATCTTCGGCGAACCTGTGAGGAGGTAATACCAGCCACCACCCCAAACGATCGAGTGATGGTAAATAAAAACCTCGTTGGAATAATTTGAGTAGTGGGTGCCGCCATCGGCGAACCCGCACTTGGTCAGGCACTCCTCAACAGCTGCCTTTCCAATGGCTACACTGGCAGTATCATCGGTGGCCAGAGCTCCAAGATAGACGGAGATAGTGCGGAAGATGTCCATGTTAACGATCACGGGGCCCACCATGTGATCCTTGTAGATCAGAGGATTGTGAGAAATCAGGTAATCGGTGTGACGTTTGATGGCGGATTCCCAGGCAGCTTTCTTATCGGAGGGAATCTTGTCCGGCGCATAAGTCTTCAGAAGCAAATAGGCATACGTGGCCTCGAAGCTGGAAATGTGATCCTCGAGATGCTTCTCATCGCTGCTCCAGTAGGCAAAGCGACCATCCAAGAGGGTAATCAGACGATCCAGAATCTCCTGCTTCCCTTTGTAAGGACTATTAGGATGCAGATAAGCCAGAGCCGCAACCGGTGTCTCATCCTGCTCCTTGAAGTCACCTTTATATTCCTTATCACCCACCTTCACGCCGTCGAAGATATTGGAGGCGTAAGGATTGGATCCGGACTCTGGAATCGGCGGCAAAAGATTGAGTTGATCGGCGAATCCCGAGGTGCCTGCCAAGATCGTGATAGTAGCAGCAAGAAGGAGACGATTGGTGTTCATGGGCTGTGGTATTGGCTTGGGAATAAAGATTACTTCTCGGAGAGTTTGGCTTGGCACGCTGGTTTCAGGTCAATGGAAACCTCGGATCCGGAATAGGAAATGACTTTCGCTTCCTTTGAAGCTGTCGAATCAACCATGCCAGTCCCTTTGTCGGGAGCAACAAGCACAACATGAAATGTCTTTTTCTTGAGCATTCCTGGGAAGGAGCCTTTGCGATCAGCAAGAGTGAGGTTCTTTTCCTTGTCATTCCAGACCATGTGAATTGTGGCATACGCGCCCTTTTCATAGCGGTAGCTGTCCCCTTCATCCTCGTAGAGAGTGAATGCACCGTCGGTGCCTGGATAGATCCTCAGTTCGATCGGATCGCACGGCTTCTGGTCATTCCACTCCATCTCAGGACCGAGAGGAATAATGGAGCCTGCCTTCACGAAGAGAGGAATCCGGTCCTCAGGTGCAACGGCTTTGACCGTAAAACCTCCCACAAGCGACTCGCCACTCCAGAAGTCGATCCAATCCGCTCCTTTCGGGAGATAAACCTCACGATGATCTGCCTTCGGCTCCGTGATAGGAGCCACCAGCAGGGAGGGTCCGAAGAGATACTCGTCGGAAATCGCAAGGGCTTTAAGATCTTCACGGAAATCGATCGGCAAGGCTCTCATGATCGTTGATCCTACCGAGGTGACCTGCCAGGCCACCGAGTAGTTGTAGGGAAGCATCCGATAGCGGAACTTGTCGTATTGCGCGAGGATCTGCTGGGTCGCAGGGAGCCAGTTCCAGAATTCCGTGTGTGTCTGATACCCGTGCACCCGCAGGATCGGAGAAAAGGTGCTCCACTCGAACCAGCGGGAGAGGAGATCATTGTAATCTGGGGAGGTGTACTGATTTCCCTTGGGACGGAAAAATCCTGCCGTATCCGTTGTCCAATAGGGCAATCCGGCCATGCAGAAATTCAATCCCGCGGGAATCTGGCGCCGAAAGGTGCTCCAGTCGCCGTTGATATCACCAGACCAGGTCACGGTACCGTAGCGTTGCTGGCCAAGATATGCCGAGCGGGTCAAGGTGCAGACGCGTTTTTCGGGATCGGTGGCTCTCTGTCCCTCGTAGATACACTCGTTATGAAAAAGTGGGTAGGCATTACGCCAAAGGCTCCCCTCACCCAGGAATATCTTCGCATCTTCCATCGGATTCCCATCATCCATCGGTTCCGCAGCATCCTGCCACCAAGAGTCCATGCCGATGGAGAAGAATGCATCATTGATGAACTTCCAGCGAAGCGCCCTGATGTCGGGATTGGTCGCATCGTAGACACCGCCATTGATGAATCCATTCGCCCCCTTGATTGCGTCTCCGAGCTTGCCTTTCGGGTTGGGCCAAATGGAAATCATGAGCTTGGCATGCCGGTCGTGAAGTCCTGAAATCAATGCCTTTGGATCAGGATAAGGAATGGCATCCCATGCAGGGGCACTCCATCCATTGGTACCCCAGTACTGCCAGTCCTGAACAATCAGATCCATCGGCAGATGACGACTCCGATAACCATCGACCGCATCCAGTAACTCCTGCGAACTGGTATAGCGCTCCCGACATTGCCAGAAGCCATAAGCCCAGCGCGGGAGCATCGGCGCAGCACCGGTCGCCTCCCGGTATCCGGCGATCACGTTCTCCAGGGAAGGGCCGAAGAACAAAGTGTAGTCGATTAGATCTCCCTGCGTGGAGCGGAAGACTGTCGTGTCACCGCGGGGCCTCACACTGAGACTGACCTTACTGCTCTTGCTCCTGACCGCCAGATTTACGGGAACTCCCACCTTAAGGTCCGCGACACCTGAAATTGCATAGGGCGTCCACATGTTGGTGATTCCCTCAAGTGTCTGCCCTTCGAGCCTGAGG
>CAIKYN010000194.1 GCA_903831635.1 uncultured Spartobacteria bacterium | reverse complement strand
TCGGCCAAGGCCGTGATCCGCGGCAAGCGCACCACGCACAACGATATCCGCCCCTGGTGGAGCCGTGATCAGTACATCGGTGAACCCGACCTTCCGAAGGATCCCGAGAAACGGGAGCGTGTACTCGCACAGAAGCGCGAGTCGGAGGGGATCTGGAAAGAGATCTGCGATATCGCCTCCAAGATTACCTTCGCGGACGCTGAGACGCAGGAGTTTGTTCGGGTCTCCTGCGACTACGGTCGCTTCCTCTACTCGATCTATCGACTCAACTTCGAACTGAAGGCCTGCGAGGAGAAGTTCGACACCGCAACGGCAACCAAACTCCTCGCAGAGTATGATGCCGTCTGGGCAGCGTGGCGTGAGTCGGCTGAGAAGTATCCCGCCACCCCCACCCTCTACAAGGAAGAGGGCTTCCGCTATAACTCAGGCAAGGGAGCCTGGGGTGATGTGAAACACGGCGTCGGCCCGATGGCCGCCCGTCTTAGGAAGAAGCTGGCATAATTTATTTTCTCTTCTCCGAGACACTCCACTTCATGAAGTCGTAGGTCCTTTCGGATATTCCATCGGTGACAACGAGGGGATCCGCCTCCGTCTTGCGTGATGTCCAGGGACTTTCGGAAAGGGGCCATGATTTGTAATCCAGAGAAGCGTTATTAATTCGGTCCTCGCCGTCATAGATGCACTCGAGTATGTCCCCGATACGATTTCCATAGCGTGCAGAAAGAATACCATGGTTCGTGAGGGTTAAGGAACTCTTGGCAAGGATCGCGGCACGGAAGCTTTTGAGCTGTTCGTCAGAAGTGGTACCGGGGAAGTCTTTGGGACTGCCCGTCTCCAGAGCAATGGCACACTGTGGTGACTTCACCCGAAACTCGGAGTCTCCCTTTCTGGGAGGTGATGCGGGTGCGAGGATGCCTCCATCTGGATTCCAATCGAACGGTTGACTGGCCGTCACGGAGATCAGCACGCTTCCGTAATGGAGGAAGATGCGTCCCGATGTGCCGGCATCATTGATCATGGAGAGATAACCGCCGGGGAGATAACCGAGTGCATAAGGATGGGGGTTGTCAGGAAGGATTTTGAAGAGAAAGAGCATGGCATCGCGTCCCAAGACCTCCTGCTCAAAGGGACGGACTCCATGGGTATGAATGCCCATCTTTCCGGGTTCGTCGGCAGCCGGATTCGTGATCCAGAGATGACTTCCCTTCGCTGAGTCGGGTTCCTCCCACATCACGCCACAAGGATAACTCTGACCTTGAAAAGGTTTGCCCCCGGCTTTTGCTGATCGGGAAAAGAGGGCGTAGGACCCGTTGATATAATGGTCGAGTGCCCAGCCATTGATGAGTGCGCGGTAGGTATAGGGTTTGGACCGATCGGTTCCGGCGGGAAGAATGACGGGAGGGAGTCGGTAGGCATCAGTGGCACAGCGGGCCGCTGCCTTGGCACGGGTCAACTCCGGAGTAATACCACCGAAGTAGACCCAGGGGATCGTGGCCACGCCCCACGGATGCTGATTCTCGGCATCGGGATAAGACCGCGGTGCAAAGGTGGCAAGATTACCACGCAGCCATGCCGGAGCTAACTGAATGAGGCAGACCTCCCAGGCGATCCGAGCCTGATTAGCAAGCGAAGGTTCCTTGGCACAATCAGCAAGAGTTAATAGGGGAAGGATGTTCTGCGCGCCATAGGGACGGGAGGCATATTCACCCGGACCTCCCTTCACCGTGGCCGCGAGGATCGACCGGAGATACTTCTCACCTGTGGGATCTTCCTTTGCAAAATGAGTGCCCCAGACAATCCCCGGTTCTTTCGACTTCACCGTCATCTCCCTGATGTACGGATCCTTCTCCACGAAGTAGGGATCGGCATGGAATGCATCC
>CAIKYN010000193.1 GCA_903831635.1 uncultured Spartobacteria bacterium | reverse complement strand
GTCGGCATTGTCTCGGCCCCCTGGGGGGGCACTCCGATCGAGACATGGATGAGTCTCGATTCCATCAAGGCAGCTCCCACACTTACAAATGTCGTTGCCCAATGGGAGAAAGCTTTAGCGGAGTACGCCAAGGTGAAGGCAAACCCCAAGCTCGAGAGCGACTACTTGGCAGATCTCGATCAATGGACCAAGGAAGTGAAGCCTGCTTTCGATGCCACAATGAAGGCTTGGAACGATGATAAGGCTGCTGGCAAGCCCGTCGGCGAGAAGCCGAAGCCTTCACGCCCAGAACCGAGCAACCCGGATCCGATGGGCCCTCCCTCACCGTCCCGCCGTCCCTCCACACCCAGCGTCTCGTACAACGCGATGATCGCCCCGCTAAGCCCACTAGCCATGAAGGGAGTACTCTGGTATCAGGGCGAAGCAAATGCCGGCAGGGGTCTGGAATACCGCACCCTCTTTCCCCGCCTGATTCAGGGGTGGAGAAAGCAATGGGGTGTCGATTTCCCGTTCCTCTTCGTCCAACTCCCGATGAATGGCAAGGATCCCGTTCCCGTTGCCAAGGATGGCGAACCCTACCTCCGTGAGGCACAGTTCATGACTCTCTCCGAGCCTAAAACTGCCATGGCCATCACCATCGACATCGGTGACCCAAACAACGTTCACCCCGGTGACAAAATCGATGTTGGCAAGCGCCTTGCACTACTCGCGCGTCGTGACATTTATGGGGAGAAGATCGATGCCTCGGGTCCTCTTTACCAAGGTTTCAAGGTCGAGGGTGACAAGGTCCGTATTTCTTTCAAGGAAACCTCCAAGGGCCTCATGCCAGGTCAGGCCCCGTGGTGCGCGAAAGGCGTCGAACCCCTCCCGACAGACAAACTGATCGGCTTCGTGATTGCCGGATCAGACAAGAACTGGGTGGAGGCAGATGCCGTTATTCAGGGCAACGACGTGATCGTCTCGAGCAAGACCGTCTCAAATCCCGTTGCCGTCCGCTACGGATGGGCCCACTCACCACGCTGCAATCTCTATAATAGCGAGGGACTGCCGGCCTCCACGTTCCGCACCGACGACTGGGATTCTACTCCCGGAACAAGCGCCCCCAACACCACGAATCCCACAGCACCAGCAGTCCGGATTACCGAATAGCAGGAAAGCTCTTCACCGGATCCCCCTGGGGGATCCGGATGTGGTTTTTGTAACGGCCCTTCCTATGAATCCACGGATTTTCAAGAGGTTCATGGCCTTGGCAATTACCGTCTACCTAGGTGCCATCGGAACTCCATTGAGGGGATCAGATCCACTTCTGCAGTACCTTGATGGAAAAGCCCCCGAGATCATCAGAGAGATCACCAATTCCATTACTCCTCCTGAGGAAGTCTTGCTCAGACAAGTTGTCTTTCGTTCCCGAGACAACTCAGAGATTTATGCCGCCATTGCCTCCCCAAAAGCTCCCGGAAAATATCCCGGCATCTTGGTTCTTCACGGCGGAGGCGGCAGTGCCGAAGTAGATAAGGCCATGTCCTGGGCGCAACGTGGCTTTGTCGCGGTGGCTCCGGATCTTCCCGGCATTGCGGAACCGAAAAAATTGACCGAAACCAAGGGCCGTTTCTCATCCTTGAAATATGGCGAGAAACGATGGGTCGCGAATCCAGATGCCAGCGAAAGCGTGATCTTCGATTCCGTTCTCAGCGCGATGAAATCCCTCTATCTCCTGAGATCCCAACCTAATGTCGACACATCGAACATTGGCGTCGTCGGAGTTTCCTGGGGTGGCTACATGACGACGATGGTCTGCGGCCTAGCCGGAGATCAGGTGAAGGCCGGCCTGGCACTCTACGGTTGTGGCTTTTTCGATCTCGGAAGCCAGAGCGGTACGGCCATCTACAATCCAAAGCTTCCACGCACAGGCTTGGGCAGACTGTTACCCGAGGAACGCGAACGCTGGCTACAATGCCTCGATGCAGGTCGTCGCGCGCCGAATATGAAGGCGGCTTACTTCCTTGCAGCGGCCTCCAATGATTTCTTCGGATGGCCCCGATCGGCACAAGCCACGCTTGATGCCATTCCGGGAGAGAAGAACCATCTCTTCGCCCCGAATGCCAACCACACAATTCCGCTTCCGGGTGGAAGCACCTACGATATCAACCCTTCCAAGAACAGCACAGCGATGGATAAAAGTTTTGTGCCAACCGCCTTTCAGCCTCTTCCCACCCCCAAAGGAGAAAAGGGCAACTGGATCTCCATGGAGATTCCCTATTTTGACTACTACCTAAAAGGTATCGGCCAGCCCTTTCCCACGGTCGCGGTTGAGAAAACCTCAGAGCCCCTGTTGGCCCGATTCTTCGTGACGGCATCTCATCCGATCATAAAAACCGAGGTCTATTGGGCCAAGTCGGTGCCTGACGACCTGAAAGCCGATGATGTGAAGAATCGTCCATGGATCGCGCTGCCTGCAGTGAAGAAAGATGGAAACGCCTACGAGGCCAAACTCCCTGCGGAAGCCGCTGAATGGTTCGCCTTGGTCTCAGATAATCGGCCCGTGAC
>CAIKYN010000192.1 GCA_903831635.1 uncultured Spartobacteria bacterium | reverse complement strand
TCTTCATCAGTCCTCGAGGAATAGCATCCACCGTATCGTTCACCGTATCGGCAGTTGGTCGATGATCGACATCTTCCTTCTGGCAGTGCTTTCCGCAGTGGGGCAGCTTGGGGCCCTCGGGAGCGTGATCGCCAATCCGGGAGCCATCTACTTCTGCGGTGTGATGATCTGCTGTCTTTTTGCGGCGGAAATTTACAAACCACGACTGATCTGGGAGAGTCATGAGGAACTCACGAAAAGCGTATGACTACCCAGGATTCTTCCCATGACGACCATGGCGTGATCGCGCCAAAAAAGGGGCTTCGTATCTCGTGGGTGTGGCTTTTCCCAATCCTTGCCGCCTTGGCCGCGGCGACCATGTTCTATCGGAACTGGAGCAACGAGGGGCCGACGATTTATGTGCAGTTCGCTGCTGCTCCGGGAATCAAACCCGAGAAGACGCTCCTCTACTACCGTGGGGTCGAGGCTGGCACAGTGATGGGCATCGAACTTGGAAAGAACCTTGATAATGTTCTGATTAAGGTTCGTCTGCGCAAATACGCCCAGGATCTCGCACGCGAGGGGACGCTCTTCTGGATTGATCAGCCGGTTTTTAATCTCGCCAAGCCCTCCGGAATCGAGTCGCTGATCGAGGGGAATTCCATCCAAGCACGCAAAGGTTCGGGTCCCACCTCCTATTTCTTTGTTGGGAGTGATGAGGTGCCACTGGCCCCTCTGGAGGGAGAGCCTCTCTTGATTCGTTTGACGTCCTCCACGATCCCTTTTGTTGAGACAGGAGCCGAGGTGACTTATCGAGGGCTTCCTGTTGGTTTGGTTCGGAAAAAGGGGCTTGATGAGAATGGCACTCCCTATCTTGAGATCGGGCTTGCCAAGCGCTACGTGAACCTCGTGAGAACAACCTCACGCTTCTGGGTGATCAACCCGTTTTCCATGAAACTTGGGGCAGGTATTTTTCAGATCGACGCCCCTTCGTTGAAGAATGTCCTGCTCGGTGCGGTCGCCTTCGATAATCTCGGAGATCTCGGACCACAGGCGGAAACCCGTTCTCAACTCCCTCTCTATGCGAGTGAGGAGATCGCCCGGGCCGTATCGCCCCCCATCACACTGCAATTTAAGGATGGTCAGGGACTCACTGAAGGTCTGACTCAACTACGCTACTTGGGTGTGCCCGTAGGCGTTGTGGAAAAAGTTTCTCCTCAATCGGGAAAGGTTATCGTGACAGCTCATCTGCGTCCCGGGTACGAGATGCTGCGCAGAGAGGGATCGATCTACTCCATTATTCGTCCGGTCATCGAGATTCCCAAGGTGAGTGGTCTGGAAACCCTTGTCAGCGGGATCTACATCGATTGCATACCGGGAAATAAGGGACCGGAGACGAGTCGCTTCAAAGGCATCAGCCAAGAGGATGCCGAGTTGGTCGATTATCAGGAAGAGGGCTTCGAGGTTGTCCTCACGGCCTCTACTTCCAAGGTCGGCGTGGGTACTCCTGTGATTTACCGGGGTGTGCTTGTGGGTAAGATCACGCGCAAGGATCTGGTG
>CAIKYN010000191.1 GCA_903831635.1 uncultured Spartobacteria bacterium | reverse complement strand
GGGGTCAGTGATCAATACTTCCACCACCCTGCTCATGGGACGATCTATGCGGTCTTGGAGGATCTCTGGAAGAAGAATAGTCCGATCGATCTGATCACCATCACGCAGACCCTTGCGGACAGGAATCTGCTGGAGCAGGTCGGAGGGCCTGCTTATCTGGCGAATCTCCAAACCTTTCTCCCCACCGCCACCAACGCCGAGTACTACATCGACATCATGCGGGAAAAGCATCTCCTGCGCCGCATGATCGCCGCCTGCACGGGTTCCGCGGCCAGATGCTACGAGGAGCAGGGGGAAGTAAAGGTGTTGATTGACGATATCGAGAAGGAGATCTTCAGTGTGACCGAGGATCGCGTGCGCGGGGAACTACCCGACATCAAACAGCACGTCAATGACGCCATCGATGCGATCGAAAAACTCTACCAGAACAAGGGGGAAGTGACCGGAGTTCCGACAGGATTCAAAATCCTCGACAACATGACCAGCGGCATGCACCCGAGCGAAATGATCGTGATTGCGGCGCGTCCCTCCATGGGAAAGACAGCACTCGCAATGAACATCGCGGAGCATGTCGCCGTCGACAAGAACATCCCCGTTGCCGTCTTCAGCCTGGAAATGAGCGCCCAACAGCTTGTTCAGCGTCTTCTCTGCTCACGAGCCCGGGTGAACCTCCAGAGTATCAGAACAGGACTTCTTCCCAAAAACGCCCACCAAAGTCTTTTTAAGGTCTCCCAGGAGTATGGCAACAGCAAGATGCTGATCGACGATACGGCGGGCCTGAGCATCAACGAACTGCGTGCGAAATCGCGCCGTCTCATGGATAAGCATGGTTTGGGATTGATCGTCATCGACTACCTGCAGCTTCTGAAATCCCCCTCCAAGCGTGGCCAGGAGAATAGGCAGATCGAGATCGCCGAGATCTCCGGAGGGATCAAGGCTCTTGCGAAGGAACTGAAAATACCGATCATCGTGCTCGCTCAGCTCAACCGTAAATCCGAAGACCGCGGAGATGGTAAACCGCGCATCTCGGATCTCCGTGAATCGGGTTCCATCGAGCAGGATGCGGATGTCGTGGGTCTCCTTTATCGCTCCGCCTACTATGCCAAGGATGATGAGGAAAAATCCGAGAAGGGAGGCGAAGCCGAACTGATCATTGCCAAGCAGCGTAACGGCCCCACCGGTGAAGTCCCGCTGACCTTCCTGAGCGAGTTCACCCGCTTCGAAACCCGTGACATGACCCACGGTGAAGGAAACTAGAATCTAGGTAATTGGGGATAGGGAAATAAGAAATCGGGTTGCTTTGCATTTTCCGATACCCAGAAATGTTACTTGGGATATCTTCTTCCCCATCACCCACTCCCTGCAACCCATTCCCCACACCCTAATCGCCATGCTCCCTACCAAAGGCTACGCCGCTCAAAGCGCCACCTCACCGATCGCCCCCTTCTCCTTCGAGCGCCGCGAACCAGGTGCTCATGATGTCCAACTCGAGATCTCCCATTGCGGCGTCTGCCACACCGATATCCACATGTCTCGCGACGAGTGGGGCGGCGCCCTCTACCCTATGGTTCCGGGTCACGAGATCATCGGCGTGGTCAAGCAGGTCGGCAATGCCGTTACCAAATTCAAAGCCGGCGACCGGGTCGGAGTCGGCTGCTTCGTTGACTCGTGCCGCACCTGCTCCAACTGCAACGAGGGCCTGGAGAATTACTGCGAGAACCACTTCACCGGCACATACAACAGCAAGACCCGTGACGGTAGCGGACTGAACTTCGGCGGTTATTCGAACCAGATCGTCGTCGACGAGCGCTTCGTCCTCAAGGTCTCCGATAAGCTTGATCCCGCAGCGGCGGCCCCCCTCCTGTGCGCCGGAATCACCACCTACTCACCGCTTCGCCACTGGAAGGTCGGCCCTGGCAAGAAAGTTGGCGTCGTTGGACTCGGGGGCCTCGGACACATGGCGCTTAAGTTCGCCCACTCCTTCGGGGCTCATGTTGTCTGCTTCACCACATCACCCGGGAAAGTAGCCGACGCAAAGCGCCTTGGGGCTCACGAAGTGATTCTTTCCAATTCGGAAGAGGAGATGGCCAAAGCGGCCGGTAGTTTCGACTTCATCCTCAATACCGTCTCAGCACCACACGATCTGGGTGCTTACATCAACCTCCTCAAGCGCGACGGTACGATGTGTCTCGTCGGCGTTCCGCCGGAGACTGCCGCCATTCATGCATTTGGGCTAGTGATGGGGCGCAAGAGCCTTGCGGGATCTCTGGTCGGGGGACTTCCCGAGACCCAGGAAATGCTCGATTACTGCGCCGAGCACGGAATTGCCAGCGACGTGGAAATCATTCCGATGGCGATGGTCAACGAGGCCTATGACCGCATCCTCAAGAGCGATGTGAAGTACCGCTTCGTGATCGATATGGCCACCCTCTAAGGAGAGAGTGGGGGTTCACGACACGGCCGCGTTGATAGCGTGGCCGTGAGTTTCTAGGAGACTTTCTTTTCAGGAGCTTCCTGACACGGAATTGCCGCCGAAGGAGTCACGCCCGATTGAATGGGCGCACTACCCTCCGGAGCAGTCGGCTGCAGACCTGTAGGGGCCTCGATCTTCGGCAAAGGGGGCACTCCACTGATCTCGCGGTGGAAGTCTTCCTTGGCCTTCTGTAACTCACCGAGAGCCTTACCAATACCTCGAGCCAGTTCGGGCAACTTCTTGGGACCAAGCAGAACGAGCGCCAGGATCCCGATGAAGATCCACTCCGGGGCCGCCGGCATTCCAAAGGCAAGAAGGGTCATGATCTTCAATCCTTATGCCCTTATCCCTGTGCTTGCAGCAGGGGAAGAGCAGCCTCCAGAGAAGCGACATCACTGATACTGATCACCTCGGTTCCCTTGCGGATGCGTCCCACAAGTCCGGCAATGACGCCACCGGGACCGAGTTCCAGGAATCGGGTGATGCCGAGATGATCGATCATATACTCGATGCTGGCGGTCCAGCAGACAGAACCAGTGACCTGATCGGCCAATGACTGGCGAATGGCATCGGGAGAGTCAGCAGGACGTGCGTCAACATTCGACACCACAGGAACCCGGGGCATCGCAATCGATGTCTCCGCAAGCACCGCGCTGAGGCGCTGGTAAGCGGGCTCCATCAGACGGGAGTGAAAGGCACCCGCCACGCTCAACTCGACAGCCTTGCGCGCACCATGTTCCTTGGCCATGCCGATGGCGAGAGCGATCTTGGCCTTCTCTCCAGAGATCACGATCTGCCCAGGACTATTGAAGTTGGCGACATCGACATCGGCGGCGGCCGCGAGATCGCGAACTCCGTGTTCCTCAGCTCCGATGATCGCGGCCATTCCTCCCTCCGTTGCCTCACAGGCTTCCTGCATGAATCGGGAACGCTGATCCACCAGGCGAAGGCCTGTCTCGAAATCAAAGGTCCCTGCGGCGCAGTGGGCCGTGAATTCCCCAAGAGAGAGGCCCGCAGCGGCATCGAAGGAGAGGGTCGGGAACTTTTCCTTGAGCACAGCCAGCGCAGCCAACCCGTGGGTGTAGAGCGCCGGTTGACAGACCGAGGTGCGGGTCAGTTCCTCGCTCGGCCCCTCAAAGGCAATCCGCGACAGCGAATACCCAAGAATCGCGTCGGCCTTGGCAAAGTGATCTGCGGCGACGGGGAAGCTGGCGGCGAGATCCTTGCCCATGCCAACGGCTTGGGCGCCTTGTCCGGAGAAGAGAAGTGCGGTTTTCATGAAGGATTAAAAGTAAAAGGGGATTGAGGCTTTAGCAAAAGCCTCTTTCTGATCCTTGAGATAGCGATCTCCCAGACGCTCAAAGCCTCCGGAGGAGCGGAAAGCCTTGATGAAGGCATTGACCTGCTCCCGAAGCTCTTTTTCATCAGGACGCATTCCAATGGCCCACGATTCCCGCTGCAGCGGTTGAAGCAAGGCTATCGTCTCTGCGGAATGTTCTTGGTGATTCTTCCAGACGCTCATCTGGTCGTAGAGGAATCCGTCAGCCTTCCCTTGAGCGACCTCCATCACCGCGGAGGACTCCTTGTCGAGTACCAGTATCTTGGCATTTTTGAGATGATCAGTAGCCCAGGCCTGAGCAGTGGTGCCCTGCCGCACGGCAAGGGTGCGACTGGGTTGATCAAGATCCCCAAGTCCGATCGCCCCACTCAGACCGCTCTTGGATCCGGCCAAAACGGCCAGACCTATCGAGAGGTAAGGATCTGAGAAAGCGATCGTCTTTTCGCGCTCGGGGGTATCTGTCATCGAGGAGATGATCAGATCGATTTTTCCGGTCAAGAGTGACGGAATCAACCCGGTAAATGGGATATTCTCGATGCGGATGGGGCGATGCAGATACTCCCCGAGGGCTCCTGCCAAATCGACGCTGACTCCTGCGGGGGCCCCCTGGGAGTTGATCGTCTCAAAGGGTGGGTAAGCAAGCTCCATCCCAACGACCAAGGGCTTTGACGCAGCAGCCATTCCTGTAGCCTCCTTGCGCTTGCAGGAGACCAAAGAAAGAAGCAGTGCCAAGGCGACGAGCGCGAGACGGCTCATTCTATCGGTCTATATAACTTCAGTTTTAAGGCTGCCTTAAACTTGCGGAGCATGCCATCCGCCCGAAGGAAGAAGGACGTCATTAACCTCCTCGGGCCCCCAGGTTCCAGGCTTGTAAGGATGGACGGGAACGGAATTGCCGAGGATGTTTTCGACTATTCTCCAGCCTTCTTCGACGACATCCTGACGAGCAAAGAGGGCCTGATCTCCCTGGATCGCATCGCCAATGAGGCGCTCGTACGGGGTCATCTCATCAGGTTGTTGGTCGACGACCTTCAGCTCCATCGGCTCACCAACCATACGCTCTCCGTCGACCTTGACCTGCATGCTGAGGGCAATCTCAATACGGGGAGTGAACAGAAAGCGGACGTAGTTATGCATCGGGGCCTGCTGGTCAGGGAAAACCACAAGCGGCGGGCGGTGGAACTGAACACGCACCTCTGTACCGGAAACCGGCATATTCTTGCCGGCGCGGATGTAGATGGGCACGCCCTGCCAGCGCCAGTTGTCAATGAAGACGCGTACGGCGGCAAATGTCTCGGTTGTGCTGTTCGGTGCGACTCCCGGTTCCTGAAGGTATCCCTCGAACTGACCTCGGATGAAGTCGTTGGGTGAGATCGTGCGGATAGAGCGGAAGAGCTTCACCTGCTCGTCACGGACACGCTCCTTGTCAGGCCAGAAGGGAGGCTCCATGCAGAGGAATCCGACCACCTGCATCAGATGATTCTCGATCACGTCACGAAGACAGCCGGTGGCATCGTAGAAGGCACCACGACCCTGCACGCCGAACGACTCGGCCATGGTGATCTGAATATTGCTGATGTAGTTGCGGTTCCACACCGGTTCGAGGAACGAATTGGCAAAACGTGTGTAGAGAACATTCTGCGTGGCCTCCTTGCCGAGGTAGTGG
>CAIKYN010000190.1 GCA_903831635.1 uncultured Spartobacteria bacterium | reverse complement strand
TCTGGAGAAGGCAGGGCATCTCTACGAGGACAATGGAGCCATCCGATTCCGCTCCCCCCGTGAGAAAGTCATCGTCGATGACGAGATCTGTGGAAAGATCGAGTTCGACCTCACCAATCCCGGCACCCATCCCGACCTCACCCTGCGTCGCCCCGATGGTTCATGGATCTTCCATTTCGTGAGTGTCGTCGATGACATCGAAATGAAGATCACCCATGTCATCCGTGGTGAGGATCACCTCTCCAATACCCCGAAGCATGTCGAACTCTACAAGGCGCTCGGAGCCGAGCCTCCCCGCTTTGCCCATATGCCGCTCATCCTTAACCGCGACGGAAGCAAGATGAGCAAGCGCGACGAGGGTGCCGCTCTCGGCACCTATCCCGACGCAGGATATGCACCGGAGGCTGTCCGCAACTACCTCAGCCTGCTTGGTTGGTCTCCGAAGGAGAACCGCGAGATCATTAGCACGGAAGAAGTAGTCGCACTCTTTGACCTCAATCAGGTCAACCGCCGCAACGCCGCCTTCGACCTCGACAAATGTTTCTGGATCAATGGCCAGTATCTTCTCTCCATGGATCTTGCCCGCTACGCTGAACTGGCGATCCCCTTCCTTCAGAAGGCCGGCATCACCTGGCCCACCTGGGAGGCCTTGGAAAAGGTGCTGACGATCGTGAAGCCCAAGGTGAAGCTTCTCAAGGATCTCCCCGAGTGGGTGGCCTGCTTCTTCACGGAAGAGCTTTCCTACGACGAAGCAGCCGTGGCGAAATCCCTCACAGGATCTGCCGCCGCCGAGCGCCTGCAGGCCCTCTCCGAGGCCTATGACGCCCTTCCCGCTTGGGATGCCGCTTCTCTGGAAGCCTCCCTCAAGGAAACAGCCGCCAAACTCGGCATCAAGACGGGCGAGATGGTTCATCCCGCGCGGGTGGCCGTCAGCGGACGCGGCATCGGCCCTGGCCTCTACGAAATGATCGAGATCCTCGGCAAAGAACGCTCCCTCGCCCGCATCGCTCAAGGAATCGAAAAGGCCAAGACCGCATGAGTAAGGACCCGGAGGTCTATCTCGCTAAAGACCTCGCCGGTGGTGGTGAGATCTTCCGCCGACTGAATCCTCCGGCCCGGCTCGCAGTCTTTGGGGATCCCGTAGCCCATTCGGCCTCCCCACCGATGCACAATGCTGCACTCAGGGAGCAAAACCACGACCTTCAGTACGTTCGCATCCATGTCACTCCGGAAGAACTCCCCGATGCCCTGAAGAATCTTGCCTCAGCCGATTTCCTCGGAGCCAGTCTCACCATTCCCCACAAGCAAGCGGCACTTCCCATCATGGATCACGTGAGTCGTGAAGCCCAACTCATGGGAACCATCAACACCGTGGCTGTCCGTGCTGGAAAGCTCTGCGGATCCAATACTGACGGGCCCGGTCTTGCGGCAGCTGTTATTGAGGAATTCGGTCGTTCACTAACGCAACTCCGAGTCTTGATTATTGGAGGAGCAGGTGGAGCGGGACGGGCGATTACCGTCCAATGTGCACTGGAAGGATCTCCCTCCGTCATCATTGCTAACCGAAACAAAGAAAAAGGAGATCTTCTGGCACAAGAAATTCAGGAGCATTTGGAATTTCCAATCTCCTCGATTCCAATGACTGCCGAATCGCTGGGTCATGCTATGAAATCCGTCGATCTTATCGTCAATGCCACACCTCTTGGCATGAAGACCGGAGATGCTTCCCCACTTCCCCATCTTGCAGAAGGACTCCTGAACGCCAGACACCTCGTCTACGACACCATCTATAGTGGCGGCGAGACCGCCCTGCTGAAACAGGCCAATCATGTGGGCGCAAAGGCCGCGAATGGCTTTTCCATGCTTTTGCACCAGGGTGTTCTCCAGAACACTCTTTGGTTCGGCGAACCTGCTCCGTTGGCAACAATGAGAGAAGCTTTGCGGTCTCTTAGGAACTAAGAAGTTCCCTGGCACTCTTACAGTCTCGGGCGATCTGAGCCTTTAACTCCTCCAATCCATTGAACTTCTGTTCTGGACGTAGGAATTTCACGAACTCTAACGCGAGGTTTTCACCGACCAGATCAGAGGAGACATCAAAGAGATAAACCTCCACAACGGGAGCATTCGCCGAGGCGTCAACCGTGGGTCGCAGGCCGATGTTGCAGACGCCATTGAGCAGGTCGGATCCACAAAGGACCTTCACGGCATAGACGCCATAAGGAGGCAACAGCATCCCCGACACCTCGAGATTCGCAGTCGGGAAACCGATCTTGGAACCGAGGCCAGCCCCTGAGACAACAGTCCCGGAGAGAAGGAAGGGATGCCCCAGACAGGTGGCTGCTTCCATCAGATTTCCCGAAGCAATAGCAACTCTTATCCGTGTACTACTGATCGAGGAACCCTCGGCCAACACAGGATCTATCTGGATCACATTGAATTTATGCTCTTCTCCTAATTCCCTCAAAAGCGCGACATTCCCCTCCCCTCCCTTACCAAAGAACCACTCGCGTCCCACACAGAGCGCCTGAAGAGGCGAGGCAGAGGAGACGAGTGATGCGATGAAATCACGCGCAGTGACAGATGCCAATTCACCCGTGAAAGGAAGCATCAGCAGGGCCTGTACTCCCATTCCCTCGAGCAGGGCGATCTTTGCGTCGTTACGGGTCAGCAGCTTTGGAGCGTTCTCAGGACGGAGAAGAGCAGCCGGATGGCGGTCAAAAGTCATGACCACAGCCGTTCCACCGCAAGCCGTTGCTTCACGCATAGCGCGGCTAATGAGCGCCTGATGACCGAGATGCACGCCGTCGAACGTCCCCGCTGCAAGGACGATCGGCCCCTTCAATAATGAAAGTTCGCCGACGGAGTGAAGCATCTTCATAGAGAAAAAATATGGAAATCAGGAAATCAGGAAATCAGGAAGTGATTGCCAGCAGGAAACAGAATCAAGAATCCCAATGAAAAGCTAAGCTAGGCATTTCAGATTCAGTCTCCATTAATTTCATTTCAGTTCTCAGTTTTTTCCTGAGTTCCTGAGTTCCATATTAAAAAACTCTGCGTAAAAATAACCCTCTATGCTCCGCGTAGGCGTGAGACCTGGGGAAGCGTCAGGAGTTTTTCGAGGATCTGTTCCTTAGAAGCTGTTTTGAGATCAGCGGCAGGGAAGGCCATATTCACATCGAAGCGCCCTGACTTGGTACGGCGCAGGGCATTAAGATGAGCACCGCATCCGAGATCGTTGCCGATATCAAAGGCATAAGTCCTGACATAGAATCCCTTGCTGCAAACCACTCGGAAATCAATCTCCGGCAACCTCACTCCGAGGATGTGATGCGCGTAGATATGCACGAAACGAGGCTCCCTCTCGACCGTCTTTCCCTGACGGGCAAGTTTGTAGAGGGCGACTCCATCTTTCTTGATCGCCGAGACCATCGGAGGGGTCTGATAAAAATCACCGTCGTACTTGGCAAAGGAGATCTCGAGTTGCTCGGGTGTGAAATCCGGCACGACACGCGTCTCAGTGATCTCACCGTCCGCATCTTGGGAATCCGTCATCTCTCCAAGCTTCATCGTCCCCTCATACTCCTTGTCCTCGCTCATGAGCAGATCCTGAATCTTGGTTCCCCTGCCAAGGGTCAGGAGAAGAAGTCCTGTGGCCATGGGATCCAAAGTGCCGCAATGACCGATCTTTTTCGTGCCAAGCACCCTGCGGGCGATCGCGACGACATCGTGGGAGGTCATGCCGGAGGCTTTGTCAATCGGTAGCACGCCGTCGATCAGGGAGTCAGTTCGCATGGAAAATCAGGTTGAGTAGGATAGTAAGATGAATCAGCGAATGGGTAAGGGGGACCCGAGCGCTGTATCAATGGCGGAGAGTACAGTCTTCTGCACATCTTCAAACGAGCCCTTGATACGGGCACCCGAGGCCATGGGATGACCTCCACCACCAAATTGTCGGCAAAGATTGCAGGCATCAAAGCTCGCATCCTTGGAGCGAAGGCTCAGCCTGACCATCCCTTCGGGCATTTCTTCGAAGAAGGCCGCTGCCTTGACTCCTTCAACAGAACGAAGGTTATCGATAATCCCCTCATTATCCTCGGGAATCACTCCAAGCTTCTCCACATCGGCAAGGGAAAGAGCAAAACTGGCCACTCTGTCGTGGCTGGTGAAGCGTGCGTTCACAAGCGCATGCTTAAGGAGTTCCAGACGACGGCGCGGCTGATTCTCGTACAGCGAGCGGGAAAGTTCGGCCACATTCACACCGCGCCTGATCAACTCAGCTCCGACCTCGTAGGTGCGATCGCTTGTTCCTTGGTACTGGAAGGATCCCGTATCCGTGGAAATGGCCGCAAAGAGATTGGTCGCCATCTCGGGGGTGATGGTGATTCCTTCATTCAGGAAAGCCTCCGCAAGGATCTGTCCCGTCGCCGGTCGTGACGGATCGATGAGGTTGAGATCCGCATAGCCTTCATTGCTCTTGTGGTGATCGATGCAGATCCAGAGAGGAGCCCCGGCAATAGCATCAATGACCGTCCCGAGGCGGTTTTTTACAGAGGTATCGAGAGCCAGAACTGCGTCGAAGCTGGAGGGCTCCGAGGAAGGGGCGGTCACGATTTCCGAAGAGGGCAAAAAAGCATACTTCTCCAACATTCCGTCCTCATTCCATACGGTAACTTCGTGCCCCTCGGCGCGAAGCCAGAGGGCCGCCGCAATTGCCGATCCGTAGGCATCAGGATC
>CAIKYN010000189.1 GCA_903831635.1 uncultured Spartobacteria bacterium | reverse complement strand
CTTGAGGTCATATTCGGGATTCTTGAAAAAGAATTTGCCACAGGCAATCCGGACCCCAGCGGCCAAGAGGGCGGTCACGATCACAAAGACTGAGACCTTCCAAAGAATACCGCTGGCCTTGCCTCGGCGCTGACGCTTGATGCTGGCCGTACGCACATTCACCTCCAGGAGGTGCTGCCGGCGCGTGGGCCCGCCTCCCTTACGCCTGTTTCCGCTGGTGCTGCGACGAGTGTTCATGGGAGGGCGGTTCGGGCGACGAGTGATCGTTCCGCTATCTTGCAGCAAAGTGCCGTAAAATCGAGATCCATGGCAGCCGCTGCCTTGGGAAGGAGGCTGGTTTCCGTCATTCCTGGGATAGTGTTGATTTCCAGAACGGTCGGACCACCAGCAGAGAGCAGGACATCGACGCGACTGTAAACGACGAGCCCGAGAGCACGCACCGCGGCGAGGGCCACCTCCTGCACTGCTACCGTTTCGGCGACGTCGAGAGGGGCCGGCACCAGGTACTCCGTGGCTCCCTTGGTGTACTTGTTGGTGTAATCGTAGAATCCCTCGTTCGGTTTGATCTCCACGACGGGAAGCACCTGGTCACCGATGACTCCGACAGTCAGCTCCCTTCCCGTCACGAGTTCCTCGACAAGAATCTCCTCACCGTGAAGCAGACAGTCGGCAAGTGCAGGAGCAATCGCGGAAGCCTCATGAATCAAATGAACCCCGACACTCGAACCCTGACGAGGCGCCTTGATCACGATCGGCAGGGGAAGTGTGGGGTGCTCCCCCGCATGCAGAATCTCGAAACGAGGAGTCGGCACACCTGCACTGATCAGCGCCTCCTTCGTAAGAATTTTATCAAACGCCACACGGCTTTGCGCGGCCCCCTCCCCCGTATAGGCAATACCACGTTCATCAAGTACCTGTTGAAGTCCACCATCCTCCCCGAAGGTTCCATGGATCAGGTTGAAGATGAGTTCGGTCCCCTCCGGAATCACGATCTCTGTTCCCTTCAACTCGATCTCCTCGACATGAGCACCGGCACTCCTGAGTGCTGCAGCCACGGAGGCACCGGAACGGAGTGAGACTTCCCTCTCGGAGCCTGGACCTCCCTTAAGGACGACCAGTCGGCGGTTACGTGGGTCAAAAGCTGTTTCAGTGGTCATGGGTCTTTTCGTGATCTTCCGGTTCTTCACCGATGATGGAGACCTCCGTCTCCAGTTCGATACCGCGCTCCAGACGAGCGCGATCTTGGATCAGGCTGACCAGGGCAAGGATCTCGCCGGCCGTCGCACCGCCGTCATTAACGATAAAATTGGCATGGACTTCGGAGACACGGGCACCGCCGACGGCGCTGTTCTTGAGTCCCAGTTCATCGATGAGTTTGCCGGCGGAGATGCCACCGGGGTTCTTGAAGATACAGCCGGCACTTGCGGCCACAGGCTGGGTTTCCTTCCGATGACGAAGTGACTCACCGAGGAGGCCGTCGATCTTCCCTGTCTCGGCCGGTGCCCCGACAAGCGTGGCAGAGAGTGCATAATGGTCATGCAGGACCGGGACATCACGGTAGCGAACTTCAATTTCATCCGGCGTCCGGGAGACGATATTCCCGTCACGGTCGGCAAAACGGATCCTGACGACCTGATCGAATGTCTGCACCCCCATCGCACCCGCATTCATTCGCAAGGCTCCTCCCAGATTCCCGGGAATGCCATCCATCCATTCAAACCCGCTAAGACCCGCATTGCGGGCGACGGCTGCCAATTGCTTGAGACGAACCCCGACTCCGGCAATAACTTCGTTCCCAGCTACCGTGGCCTCAGCAAAACAACCCCTTGCCAGATGGGCGACAACTCCGGGAAAGCCGCCGTCACGAACGATAAGATTGGAACCTCGCCCCATCACCATGAAGGGGATCCCCTCGTCATGGCAAAGACGGACCAGTTCCGCGAACCCTTCCTCACTCTCGGGTTCGACCCAAAATCGAGCGGGGCCACCGACCCTCATGGTGGTATGGCGGGAAAGCGGTTCTGACATTCGGATCACACCAGGACCCATGGCCTTGCGGATTCGTGCACGAAAGGCGAGTTCACGGGCCATGAGCGTACCGGCCTCATGGATGTTTCCGGCACCAAGGGTGATGACCAGATCCCCTTCCCTAAGTGATGCCGCGGCAGCCCATCCAGCCTCCAGCACCGAAGCGGTACGAGTCATTCCCTGATGACCTGTGGTTCGAGCAGCCTCCACAATACTTCCCTCGTCGACTCCAGGGATCGGAGCCTCACCGGCGGGATAGATCGGGGCCACAAAGACAAGATCGGCATCTCCAAAGGAGAGTCCGAATTCCCTCGTTAAGGAGGCGGTGCGGGAATAGCGGTGCGGTTGAAACAGGACGATCAGCCGTCCATCGGCGCCACTCTCACGCAGGGCAACCTTTGCCGTCGCAAGGGTTGCCGCAATTTCGGTCGGATGATGACCATAATCGTCAAAGACCCTGAACTCTTCATCCTGATACTTGAGCTCAAAACGGCGTTTCGCCCCGCGGAAGTCCTCCAAGGCAGAGGCAATCATGGAAAAGGAAATTCCCAAGTCGGTCGCCAGGGCAATCACCAGAAGAGCATTCTGGGCATTGTGCACCCCGGGGATCCCGAG
>CAIKYN010000188.1 GCA_903831635.1 uncultured Spartobacteria bacterium | reverse complement strand
GCTACGGACAAGATCACCGATACTGGCTCGGGAAGTGTGATCCGCAGTTCTGTAGGCTTCAGCCTTGCTTCGTCGCTGGTGAGTGGAGTGAACAATCTTCTCTACACGGGAGCGGGTTCTGTTTCGTTGCTGGGCAACTCCCTTGCCAACACCGTCGATGCTTCAGCCGCCACGGGAGCGGTGACACTCAACGGTGGAGCCGGAGCCGACACGATGATCGGCAGTTCGCTCAACGACACGCTGATTGGTAATGGAAGCGCAAGCCTCTACGGTGGTGGCGGAGCGAACACCTACATCGTTTCTTCCTCCACGGATGGGATCACTGATATAGGCACAGGAAGCCTCATCCGCAGCACGGTAGGTTTTGATCTCTCCTCTACGAATGTCAGCGGAGTAAACAATCTGCTCTATACGGGAACTGGATCTGTTTCTCTGCTGGGCAATTCGCAGGCCAACTCTATCACTGGTGGAGCTGGCAATGACACGCTCTCTGATGGCGGTGGGGGAAATGACACCTTAATCGGCGGCGGCGGTAAAAATACCTATTTCGTTTCTTCGGCAGGAGTTCGCATTCAGTCCTCTACAGTGGCCGGCAGCCAGGACACGGTAGTTGGAAGCCAGATCATCACTTCTGCTGCTAACTATAGCCTGGCAAGCAGTCTGGCTGGAGGAATTCATCTTCTTAGTTATGACAGTGTTTTGGGAGCCGGCAGCGCCAACCTAACGGGCAGTTCGCTGGCCGATACGATCTCCGCAAACGGCGCATCCGGAATCACCCTGACGGGCAATGGTGGGGCCGATTCGCTCATCGGTTATACGGGTGGCATCCTCATTGGAGGCACTACCAACGACACGCTCTCTGATGGTGGTGGCACGGGGGTCTCTATGGCGGGTGGTGGCGGAACCAATACCTATTACGTTAACGACGCCACCGACACGCTCTCCGATAGTGGAACGAACAGCGTCATCTTCAGCACCGTCGGACTCGACCTTTCCCAGTCCGCACAGTTTCAGGGCGGCAGGTTACATACCCTGCTTTATACATCATCCCTTGGAGCCTCCCTCCTGGGAAGTACCCTTTCCGACACCATTGTCGGGAATTCCGGAGATGACACGCTCTCCGACGGCGGTGGGGTTTTTGCGGATAGTTTGGTTGGCGGCGGCGGTGCAAACTCGTACATCGTTTCCAACAACGGAGATACAATCAAGGACACCGGGATTGGCGGGATTGTCTATTACTCGGCCAATAACAATCCCTCATTTAATCTTTCAGCGCAGACGAGCGGTGTTGGTAATCTGACATATACGGGATCGGGAAACGCAACCCTGACAGGGAACGCTAATCTGAATGGTTCGATCACTGGTGGATTCGGCAACGACTCCATTTCCGATGGAGGAGCCGCGCAAGGCACGCTAATCGGTGGAGGTGGCACCGACACCTATGTGGTGAGTAACACCAACGATCTGATTGTTGATGCTGGAGGAGTCTCGAGCGTTATCAAATCCTCTGGTTCCTATGATTTGGGCTCCAGCCTAGCGGGCGGGATCAGCAACCTTGTTTACACAGGCACCTCGAGTGCGACGCTCAAAGGAAACGCAACTCTCTCCAATTCGATCACGGGTGGGGCAGGCGATGACACGCTCTACGGATCAGGATCCGATACACTTACTGGGGGCGCGGGCTCCAACTGCTATATCGTCAACGGAACCGGCAACACGATCACGGATGGTGGTTCGGGCGGCATCATTCGCAGCTCTGTTTCTTTCGACCTGACCTCCACTCTTGTCAGTGGAATCTCTAATCTTGTGTATAACGGTTCTTCGGGCGGAACCCTCATCGGAGGATATCGGGCCGGAACACTGACCGGAGGCGCAGGTAACGATTCGATCAGCGACGGGGGGTTCGGTGGCTGGGCCGAGACACTGGTTGGAGGCGGAGGAGGTGACACATATTTCGTGAGCAACTCGGCGGATGTCGTCGATAATACTGGCGGCAGTGGAGGAACGATTATCACATCCGTTGACTTCGATCTTGGCTCCACATCAATTAACTCGCTGTTGTATGGAGGGGATGGGTTTTCTGGGGTTTCCTTGATAGGAAATTCTTTGTCCGATTCCATTGTCGGGGGGAATTCCAACGATACTCTTTATGATGGAGGATCGGGGCTGGGAATAACGACGCTTATCGGAGAAGGAGGAAGTAATACCTACCTAGTCTCCAATGTTAATGACTATGTTCAGGATGCTGGCACAAACAGCATCCTCATCACACCTTTCTCTACAAACCTTGCCAGCAGCAACACGCGGATCTCTGGTATCAATAATGTGCAGTACACAGGCACAGGCGGAGCGCTGTCAGGAAACAACAATGGAGATTCACTGATTGCAAGTGGGGGCAATAACACCCTTTATGGTGCTTGGAAAGGATCCGGAAAGGCCAGCACGCTGATCGGCGGTGGATTAAATAACACCTATGTGATCGTTTATAATTGGGACACCATCATCGACACGGGGTCGGGCGGTGTCATCGACGCGCCGGGGTCATATGACTTGAATTCCTCCCTCGTTTCGGGGGTGAACAATCTAGTTCACAGCGGCAGCAAATACGTTGCAAGGCTTGTTGGAAACAGCAATGCGGGTTCTCTCATTGCAAATGCATCAAACGACACGCTGATCGGTGGCGGGCTGAACACGCTGATCGGATCCAGCAATCACAACACCTACACGTATATTGTGAATTCCTCGACGGACATGATCCTCGACAGCGGCACCAACAGCGTGATTCGAAGTGCGAATGGTTACGATCTCTCGTCTAGTCTTGCCGGGGGAGTGAACATCTTGGTTCATACCGGCACTTCAGGGGTGAGCCTCATAGCAGGTAATGGAGCGGACTCGATCTTCAGCGGCTATGCGAATGACACCCTTATCGATGGCGACGGGGCCGATACCCTAAACGGATACGGCGGAACCAACACCTACATTGTCTCGAATGCAAGCGACAGGATCATTGATACGGGGAAAGGAAGCCAGATCCTGACACCTCTTGCCAGCTACAGCCTTGCCGCCAGCCTGATCAGCGGAGTCAGCAACCTCGTTTACACAGGTCTTGGCGACGCCGCATTATCCGGCAACACGCTGGCCAATGCAATCGTGGGAGGATCTGCAAATGACACGCTCTCCGACGGCGGAGGTGGTACCGACACATTGATCGGCGGAACTGGAGTCAATACTTATATTGTTTCTTCCGCCAAAGACAGCATTGTGGACACCGGCGCCGGAAGTGTCATACGCAGCTCAGTTGGTTTCAGTCTTGGCTCATCGATTGTGAGCGGGGTGAGCAATCTGGTTTATACAGGAACTCTTGGCGCCTCTCTGATAGGGAGTTCCAGCTCGGATTCCATTGTTGGAGGAAGTGGCAATGATACTCTATCCGATGGTGGCGGTGGATCGGACACGCTTTTCGGAAGGGCAGGTTCTAATACCTACATCGTTTCCAGTGCCTCAGACTCGATCACCGATTCTGGTTCGGGTAGTGTGATCCGTAGCTCCGTCGGCTTTGACCTTGGATCGGCGCTGATAAGCGGGGTTAATAATCTCGTCTACACAGGAAGCACGGGGGCCTTGCTCTCTGGCAACCGCAGTGCCGATTCCATTGCAGGGGGCTCCGGTAACGACACCTTGGTGGACACTTTGTCGGGCAGCAATACCCTTTTAGGTGGTAGAGGAACCAACCGTTACATCGTTAACAATGCGACGGATCGCATTATCGATGCTGGCATTAGTAGCGTGATTCAAAGCTCCGTTAGCGTAAATCTCGCATCGACCCTGATAAGCGGGGTCAACAATCTCGTCTACACGGGAACCGACAACGCCATGCTGGTAGGCAATGCAAACGCCAACTTTCTTGATGCCTCCGCTGCCACAAACGGGGTCTCTATCAGCGGAGGAGCGGGTAAGGACACCCTCCTAGGTGGCTCTGGCAATGACACACTGATTGGTAACGGTACCTCCAGCCTTGTGGGCGGAGTCGGTGCCAATACCTATATTGTTTCCAGTGTGGCGGACTCCATCAACGATATCGGATCGGGTGGCGTCATCCGTAGCTCCGTCGGCTTCAGCCTCGGCTCTTCGTTGGTGAGCGGCATCAATAACCTCGTCTACACCGGTAGTGGAAACGTATCCCTGCTTGGCAACTCCTCTGCCAATTCAATCGCTGGAGGCGCTGGTAAGGACACGATCCAAGGATGGTCCGGGGGTGCAGCTTCCAATTCTGCAAGCGACACACTCTCCGGTGGGTCAAGTGCCGATAGCTTTATTCTTTCCGCGGCAGGCCAGACAGACAACGCCTACGGGAACGGTACTGGCGCAGTCGCCAAGATCACTGATTTCCAAGGCGGATCAGCTGGGGACAAACTAGTTCTCCATAATTTCGGAATCGGTCATGCTGGCAGCTCCGGCTATCAGACTCTCTCCGGTGGGTCAGGCGTGCTTGATGTGTACAGCTACCTAGGTGCCGATCCAAGTCATCTGGTGGCCCATGTGACGCTCGCTTCCGGAACCTTTAGCTGGGGCTCGAACGCCAGCTTTGTGTAGTGGGGCAGGGGTCTGATTACGATTTGCAGATAACGCCGAGTGGTTGAGTGGTTGAGCGATCTCTACCCATGCAAAGTGTCGCCCCCCCTGGTGCCTACTATTTCTCGAGTTTGGTTCATCCCTTTTCATTTTTCATTTTTCATTCATCCTTGCATCCATGTCCCACGCACCTGACAACACGCTTCTCCTTGGCCACTCTCCCGATCCCGATGACGCCTTCATGTTTTACGCCATGGCGGCTGAGAAGATTGATCTGATGGGCTACCGCTTCCAGCACATCCTCCAGGACATCCAGACGCTCAATGAGCGTGCGATGCGTGGCGAACTCCACCTCTCAGCCGTCTCGATCCACGCCTACTCTCACCTTCTCGACAAGTATGCCCTGCTCCCTTGCGGGGCGAGCATGGGTGATGGCTATGGACCGATGTTCGTGGCACTCAAGGGACAAGGGCCCGCCGCCGATGCCTCTCTGGAAGAGAAGAAGTCCTGGCTCCGCTCCAAAAAAATCGCAATTCCTGGCCTCATGACCAGTGCTTATCTGAGCGCTCAGCTTTTTCTCGGAAAGGAGTTCAATCACACAGTCGTTCCCTTTGACGAGATCTTCGACGCAATCCGTTCAGGCTCCGTAGATGTCGGCCTCATCATCCATGAGGGTCAGCTCACCTACGCCAACGAGGGATTCGAGAAAATCGCCGACATGGGCGAGTGGTTCAAGGCCGAGACAGGCCTTCCTCTCCCTCTAGGCGGGAATGTCATCCGTAAGGACTTCGACTCCGATCAGCGCCGTGAACTCAACATCATCATGAAGGAGAGCATCCGCTACGGCCTTGAGCACCGGCGGGCTGCTGTTGACCACAGCATGGCTCACGCCCGTGGAATGGAGGTTCCCCTTGCCGATGAATTCATCGGGATGTACGTGAACGATTACACCCTCGATTACGGAGAGAGCGGGCGCGCCGCCATCCGGGAATTTCTCGGGCGCGCTGCTGATCAGGGGCTCGTTCCGCGACTTGATAAGCTCGAATTCGTTAGCTGAGCGCATCTCCTCGCGAATTGAGTCTTTTTATTGTTGCCAACTGGCTCTCACTCTGAAATCTTCCACCCCCCATGCCAAAAGCAATCGCACGCAGCAAAACCAAGAAGTCCGTGGCAAAACGGTTCAAAATCACCGCCACGGGCAAGGTCGTTCGTTCGAAGGCTGGTCGGCGCCACTTGCTCGAGTGCAAAAGCTCCAAGAGCAAGCGTAAGCTTGGCAAACAGGTCGTTGTCGATGACACCGATGTGAGCCGGGTGAAGCTGAAT
>CAIKYN010000187.1 GCA_903831635.1 uncultured Spartobacteria bacterium | reverse complement strand
CGAATCAATGATGAGAGCCTGGAGAAATCCATCGATGAAGGATGAGAGGGAGCAGCATAAGCATGCCGCCTGCAAGGGCAATCCAGGGCTTTGTGATCACCGAGTACAGCAACCCAGCGCCCGAGCAGATCAGGAAAATGATTGGTGGCAGCGGATAGAGCGGACAGGTGAAGGAAGCTTCGTCTCTGAGCATTTGAAGATGAGGATTTCTTTTACGGAGTACCATCAGGCCGATCACGCCAAGCATCAGGCAGAGCAGAAGCGGAATCTGTGCAAAGACCAGGACTGTCTCGAAGGTGCCGAAAGCGATCAGTCCAAGCACGAGCGCCAATTGCAGCAGGATCGCTCGCGCCGGAATCCCTTCGCTGGTCTTGGCCAGCATTCCCAACAGCGGGTAATCCTCGCCGACACGCTGCGTCACCCGGGGACCCGCCCAGATCATGGCGCTGATGGAAGCAAGGAGACCAAGGGAGATGATCCCCGACATGATACGCCCCCCCACAGGCCCGATCAGGTGAGTTGCAGCGACACTTCCCACATTCAACACGCCGCGCAGCTCATTCTCCGGTGCAGCCGTGAGAAAGACGGCATTGAGCACCACATAGAAGAGCGTAACGGCCAGAGTGCCGATCACGAGCGAGAGACCGACGGTCCTTCGGGGGCTCTTCACCTCTCCTGCAAGATAGGTCACGGCGTTCCATCCCGAGTAGGCATAGAGGACAAAGAGCAGTGCGATTCCGGAAGTGGGCCTGCAGAGCGCACTCAGCGATCCCTGCTGAGGCAGCAGGAGATTCAGGGCATGGGGATGCAGGATGACGCTTCCGATTCCTGCCGTGATGAAAAGACCGACGAGCAGGAATTTCAGGCCGGTCATGACGTTCTGAAGCAGTGAACTGGTTTTCAGCGATCTGAGATGAACCAGCGAGATCAGCACCACGGCGCTGAGAGTTGAAAGGCGGATTGGACAGATGGGGAGTGCCGCATGCAGGTAGGTGCCGAAGGCGATGGCCGAGAGTGAGATTGGCGCCGCGAATCCCGCAATCAGGGAAACGCAGGCAGCCATGAATCCCAGCGACGGATGGTAGATCTCAGAGAGGTAAGTGTATTCACCGCCGGATCGGGGAATCCTGGCTGCAATCTCCGCATAGGAGAGCGCCCCGCAGAGAGAGATGAGTCCGCCAAGAATCCAGAGGCAGAGGATGGAGAATCCACTCCGGAGATCCTGCAACTGGAACCCCAGACTCGTGTAGACTCCAGTACCGACCATCGTCGCCGTGACCAACGAGAGGCAGGTCAACAGACTAATGCCTTGGCTATGGGCTTTGTTCATTTAGCGAATTTAACCCTTAGCGGATAAAATTGATTCATGGTCACAAAATGCACAGAAGGCATAGAGGACTACATGCCTTTTGTGGTTAAAATCTTGCTGTAGCTACTCTAGGGCTTCTCCTCAGGATCCATTGGAAGATCCCAAGCGGCGGAACGATGCGCGTAGACCACCTCGAAGAGAACCACGACTAGCGCTGTCATGAAGGAAATCAATCCCGCGACGAAGGTCGCCACCACATAACTTCCCTGAAGATGCTTGACGCCTGCTTCGAAAAAAAAGAGTTCAAGAACGGTGAGGGAAATCAGCACACCGCTTAGCACATCGAACAAGATGGCGATGGCACACAGTCGCCCCCTGATCCTGGCTTCACGGTATTCGATCCGGTAGTGTGATTCCAGAGACTGAGTGAGTTTTGCTGGTTCAAGAAGTTCTGCATGAATGAAGCGCATCCTATCAACCGTTCGTGCCAGACGACCACTGATTGCGGTAATGAGCGTGACTACTGCCGTGAGAAGAAAAACGGGGGCCAATGCCAGCTGAATCGTCGAAGTGACTTCGTTGGATGAAAGAGTCATAGAAGGGATGCAATGTAAAATTTCAATCCTAAGTACTTCCGCGACTCTTTTTATAGTCGCAAGCTGGGTTAATTTTAGAGTGAACGTTGGGATTTGATCAGTAATTTGACATTAGTATAAGCATGCACCGAATTTAATTATTGGGGTTTAGGAAAAGTTCTAATTGTAAGATTTTTAGCCAGCAGGATTTGTTGAGCCCAAATAGTCCGAAGCTTTTGCATTCTTGTTGTTGAAGTTAGTGAGGGGTCTTTTCTGATTTTCAATTCTTCATCTTCAAGTTGGGTCATTGATTTTACCGGTTGAATTAAAGATTCCTCAGAAACGCTTTGTGAAATTGGAACGGTTGCTGTTTTGGCAGACAAGCTCTCACTAGCTATAAATGGTTGTTTGCTGGTGGAGATTACTGAGTTTGAAACTGCCTGATTGGGTAATAATATACTTTGACTATCACGAATAACAGTCACTTTATCTCCGCAGGTGGCCGTTTCAAACAACCTTCTCGCGAATTCTTTGGGAAGTCGGATACATCCGTGAGAGGAGGGCTTTTCAGCAATGTATCCACTATGGAGAGCCACCCCGTCACTGGTAAGTCTCATCATAAATGGCATGGGTGCGTTATCGTAGAGATTTGAGTGATGCATCTCTTCCTTTCCAAGGATGTTGTAGTACCCGCAAGGAGTGCTATGGCCATTTCTGCCAGTGCAGACAGATGATCGGGCGATCAATATCCCGCCGCGAAAGACCTGCATCATCTGAAGGGACAGGTCTACGGTCATTGAGAGGGGGCCTTGTTCGGAGCGATGAGGTTCCCATTCAAATTTTCCGGGGGGTAACTTTGTCGATTCCGAAAGAGGGATCGTATTCCAAGCCAGTTCATGATCACTGGCCCTAAGCGCTTCCATCAGGGTGAGTAATAATAATGAGAATAACAATCCGCGAAGCAGCATGGGACAATCTCCTGCCAAAACCCCGCAGGTTTGTCACTACAAAGATTATTGACGACCAGCCATTCGAGGGGTTGTGACGCCCGAATCACTTCACGATTGGTTCGGATAGATCGTCGCTCCAGTAAATGTCCGGTAATCCTGCCGCCTCACCTTCGGGTTCGATTCTGTTGATTCCTCCATATTCTTTCTCTGCATCTGACCACGGTCTGACATGTAGGGATAATGAAGATCCCTGCGAGAGTTGTGAGGCGGCGGTGAGTTTTCCACCTTTCATTCCCCTGAGAAAAACAAGGCAATCCTTCCCATCAGAGGTGGTGCTCAGATGTACAGAGATTAAAACATCGGAATACGGACTGCTTCCCGGCGGAGGAGGTTTCGTCGCCTGCTTGATGGTGCCTGAAATCAAGTGGACATGAGAAAGGTCCGAAGTCATGCCCTTTGAGGGAGATTTGGATAAATCCGGCAACGTAATTCTCTCCCAATTCGTTTCCGTAAGGTCCCTCGCGGAAAATTCGTAAATTAACAGTCTTTTGCCATCCAAACGATTGGGGTCACGCGCGAGTGCGCGCCTGCAAGTATTGGCTCCCCCGGAGTTGATAGCCAAAACATCAACGGGTTTGCCCAAGGATAGGGAGAGGTGCTCCGGCAGTCCTGAATTAGCACCCCAGTTCAGATCTTTCGCCGAAAAGATCCGGGAGAAACTGTCTCCCATCAGGAGAATTTCCGCATGTCCATCGGGCTTCCATGGTTCGGAATCCTGACTTACAGGATGCAGGATTGCTTCTTCAGGCGGATAGAGATTGGAGTCCTTCGGCAATGCGAGCATGGCGGCGAGATCACCCTTGTTTGTCACGGAGATGGATGATTCTTCTTCATATCTTTTCGAGTTGCCCGCTTCCCCAAGAAGACCCTTTGCCGTGCTGGCTATAGCCTTGGCACATTGGCTCATGGTTTCGGGAGTCCAGTGAGTGTCGGTTTTAAGGAAAAGAGGATGACCCTTGCTTGTATTCCTGAACTGGGAAAGGGTGGGCATCAGATTGACTGCAGCAACGCCATCGCTCGCAAGGCCACTGAAAATCTCATTCCAGGCAGCACTTCTAACCATCGGGGATCGACTTGAGAGGCCCTGGGGGGCGATCATGGTTTTAGTCGGAACAGGCACGACCAGTAGAAGGATCCCTCGTTTGTCCAGCTCCTCTTTCAGTTCCCTGATCGCCTGACGCGGTGAAATGAAACCCCGCAGATGAGGGGCAGCGGACACTGCTTTTGTGGAAAGCACATGATCCAAATCCGGACTGTAATAAAGCCAACCATCGCGACCCAGGTAAACCTTTTCATTTCCCAGTCCAAGGTGGCTGACAGCAAACGTTCGGATCGAGGGAAGAACATGGACCCTGAGCAGGGAGTGATCCTCAAGATTTTTTTCACATTCTTTGAATTCCCGCTTCAAGGAGGCACTGAGGGACACAAATCTTTCCCAGAGATTCATTTTCTGAGCTCCTCCCGGGGATGGTGTGTCAACCTCATGGGCGCTCCTAAGGGGTGTTGCTTCGGGCGATGTGGAATTTGCATGATCTCCCTCCCTTGATGCTGATTCAAACAGAGACTGAGAAAGCGGCACCCCGGTAATCGTTAGCAAAAAACCTGCAAGGAGAATGAGACGGGCCTTCCCTGAAAAAATGGTGATGCCGATTTCACGAACTGCGGCCTCTTCCCGGTCATGATTCAGGATCCGATTCGGAGGTCTCATCGTCTTTTAAAAATTAAAGTAGATGAACGGGTTGTACGACTGGCTGGTCATGACTAGGACCGCCACCCAAAACAGCAGCATGATCAACGCGGCCTTTCCAAGTGTTAACCGCCTCGTCCAGTCCCAGGTCTGTGGGGCCAACCAAGTAATGCAGGTGGCGATGAGAAAGCTTCCCAGATAATAAGGTCGCAGGATCACGGCATCGATCAGGCCAGCTCCGGGGGAGGGCACCCCGAAGCCTGCCATGGAACGGCAGTAGGCGATTGCGGAATCAAGATCCTTGGCCCTGAAAAACACCCAGGCTATGGCAACGATACCAAAGGTCACGGCAACCCTCAAGAAGTGGGGTAACCAAGCGAAGGACATCTTCCCGCCACCAGCTCTTTCCAGTGCAAGCAAGCAGCCGTGAATGGCGCCCCAGATCACAAAGTTCCATGAGGCGCCGTGCCACAATCCACCGATCAACATGACGACCATCAGGTTGATGTAGGTTCTGAGGCCGCCGATTCTGTTTCCGCCGAGCGGGATATAGAGGTAGTTGCGCAGCCAACTCGAAAGCGAGATGTGCCAGCGGCGCCAGAAGTCAGTGATCGAGGTCGCATGATAGGGGGAGTCGAAGTTCTTGGTAAAAATGAATCCCAGCATCAGGCCAAGACCGATGGCCATGTCGGAGTATCCGCTGAAATCGAAGTAGATCTGGAAGGCATAGGCGACGACTCCGTACCAGGCATCGAGGGGATGGGGAGATCCCGTCAGGAAAGTCAGGTCGGCTATTTTTCCACACGGATTCGCCAAAAGGATTTTTTTGCAGAAGCCGAGCGAGAAAAAAGCGATCCCGCGGGCAAACTTGTCGATGGTGAGGGTTCGCCCCTCGATCTGTTTGGCTAGAAACGAGAACTTGAGAATTGGTCCCGCGACAAGATGCGGAAACATGGAGACAAAGCATGCAAAATTCACGGGGTCGCTCATCGCCTTGGCCTCTCCCCGATAGACATCGACGGTGTAGCTGATGGCTTGAAAGGTGTAGAAACTGATTCCCAAAGGCAGGATCACCTCGAAAAAAGTGTTCCATTGCCAGCTTCCCCAGCCCAGGGAAGCCAGCAGGGAATTATAACTCTGGAGTCCGAAGTTGAAGTACTTGAAAAACCCAAGCACACAAATGTTCACCGTGATGGAGAGGATGATTGCGGATATCTGCAACGCGGAGCGATTGCTGCCGGGCACCAATTGGAGGACGGGTGATTTCCATGTTCTCCAGAGCCTCCACTCGTCGTGGGCTATCACCAGACTGGCTAACCAGTCGATGAACGTTGTCGCGAACATCAGGAACATGAACGCCGGTTCAGCCCATCCATAAAAAGCGTATCCGCTGATGATCAGCACCACGTTTCTCCAGCGCTGTGGCGCCCTGTAAAGGGCGTAATAACTTCCCAGCGCTAGTGGCAGGAAGTAAAAAAGGAAAAGATGGGAACTAAAGACCATTCTTGGTTGGTAAAATCTGAGGGGGGTAGGGTGGGAGCTGTTTTATCTAGGCGATTTTTAGAATGCGGGACAACCCCTTTCCTGCTCATCCTAGAGCAAGAATGACGAGCACACCCGTTTATCCCGACATCGCCAGGGGAGCCCGACGATCGGTTCTCCTTCTTGGTTGTGCCATCGTCTCAACCATAAGTGTCACTCTCTGTGGTGCTTCGCCGGAGATAACGCCTGTTGCAGCTACCAATGCTCCGGGAGGGGACGTATTTGCGAAGGCACTTTCTGAAAAGCTCGCGACTTGTCCTCAGGGTGCAGGATCGGTTGGAGGGGTCGATGGATGGGCTTTTTTCCCAAAAGAATTGAGCCACCTTGCTGCTAATCCTGCCTTGGCACTCGGAAATAAGCCCGGCGACCCGATTCCGGCCATCGTCGATTTCAAGAACCAATTGCAGGCCGCCGGTATTGATTTGCTTCTGGTTCCCGTTCCTCCCAAAGCCGTTATCTACACAGACAAACTAGCGTCAGGTTGTCCCGCCCCCCCTCCCTTGCCTGCCGCCTATCAGGAGGGGGATCGCGCCATCTACAGGGAATTATCAAGTCAAGGAGTGCGTGTGCTTGATCTCGGCGATGCATTTTCAAAAGCGAGAAGCGATGATCCTTCGCATCCGGTCTATTGCCGCATGGACACCCATTGGTCTCCAGCTGGGATTGAGATCGCCTCCCGGGAAATCGTCAAGGAAGTGGGGACTCCCGCTTGGATGCAGGGCTCCAAGACATCAAGCTTCACCTCTGCCATCATAACGAATTCCTTTGTGGGTGATTTGGCTTCGACGCCAGCTGATCAAAATGCATCCGAAACAGTTGTTCTGAATTCCGCGGCAAAAGTGGGAGATGCTCCGGAACAGCTTCCCTCCATCTCTAGGCAGAGTCCCATCATCCTGTTGGGCGACAGTCATAATCTAGTCTTTCATTCAGGAGGCGATATGCATGCTGTGGGTGCTGGTTTGCCTGACCGTTTGGCGACTGGTTTCGGCATGCCGCTAGATCTGGTAGCAGTCAGGGGATCTGGGGCAACTGCGGCGCGTTGGAATCTGGCCAGAAGGCATGATAATCTTTCTGGGAAAAAACTCGTGATCTGGTGTTTCACTGCACGTGATTTCACTGAAGGCGGGCATTGGGACAAAGTGCCCGTAATCAAGGCGCAGTTATCCGTTACAAATCAACAAGTGCCATAATTTTTAGAAAGGTCTTGTCAGCCCATGCAGTTGCTGGAACTTCGGAGTAATGAACCCCATCACGCCCGCTGATCCCCTTAACATAGGGGCCGGTGATTTTGCGGGAGTCAATGCAGCGGAAATGATATGCCTCACCACAACGGCGTATGTATGAAGCGATCTGGGATTGGACAAGCGGCGAATACTTGGAGGCATTCGGGGGAAGAATCCAGATGATTTCAGCCCCGGGATTTTCTGTTCGTATCTGTTTTACCATATCGCGCATATAACAGCCGATCCTAAGATATTCCTCTCTTTTTTTGGGATTGAATTGATCCATCCAATTTGTTCCTTGCTGAACAATCACAAGGCTTGAGCGGTACTCCGAAAAAATACTTCCTAGTTTTGGGGTTGCTACAAGTTCAGGCGCGCGCCCGTTATGAAAGTCACGGGAATAGCATTCCCTTGGATTGGGGGTGTATTGCCTGTAGCCACATTTGGTCATGTAGATGCGCTTTCCGTTAAGCCAACTTTCTGGAGATGAGCCACAGGAGGCAAAAACACAGACCTTTTTCTCTCCATACCTGTCTTTTAGTAGCTGCTCAAGACGCTCTCCGAATGGACCGAAGCTTAGTGAGTCACCAATAAGTATGACTTTGACCGGAGGCTTTCCGAAAAGCGCCCGCGATAGACTGCGAGTTCCCTGCAATGATGTCTCATTCGAAAGAGATGGTGTCCCCCGAAAGTCTTGCCCGGAAACCTTGTGGGATTGACCGAAAAGAAAACCCGCCAACAGTAACAGAAAGAATTTTCGCAATGAGCTTTTCATTACTCCTCAATCTTTGAGGCTGTTTCATCATCTTCCGACAATGCAAATTGAGCAAGTTCGGTGAAGCGGGCATCCCGGCGGCATGCCCAATTCGCAAGGGTCGAATCCTCAAAAGGGATGATGCTCAAATCTTTTGTTTTGCCTGGATGCTCCAAGAGAAGATTTTTTCTTTTGCCCTGCAGGAGGGCTATGCGAAGGAGCACGATGCGTTTGCTGCGAAGGCTTTTATCGGAGCTCGAGCGCACCTTATACACTTCCTCGATCAGGCACTTATAGTATGGTGAGGTCTCCTCAAGGGAATAAGGCGAGGTAAAGCGTTCCAAGATCGCAGTAACTTTAATCGGAGGCTTTCTCTTTGGCTTGGAAATCTGTTTTTCAGGCGTGGGCAATGGTACCGGTTGCTGCGTCATGCTTGGGGGGGCTGTGGGCGCGGGGAAGTTTTCGCTATTGATCAGCGAAAAGACCTTGTCTGCCCACAGGTCCATATCCTTTCCCATGAAATGCTGTTTGTCCGCCTGAAGTTGGCTGTACGGGTAAGTCAGCAGATCCCTACTATCAACCACCGTCAGATTTTTAGCGGGATATGCCTTAAGTCTTTCCACTAGTTGATCTTGCTTCTCTTTCGGAACCCTCCCTGAAACAGGAGGCGCCACCCAGACTACTTTGCCCACCTTGGGAGTTACATAATCAAGGAAAGGATTCAGGAAGGAGTCGTATTGGCTGCCGGGGTGATCCTTTTTGCCATAGGGGAGATCAAGGAGGTTATTTCCTAATTGTACGATGAGAAGATCAGGGTGATGAGCGGACAGCAGTTCCTCTATTTTCGGGACAGGATGCGGGACAGGCTTATGACCTGGCGTCATCCCGTAAGTATCCTCTAATTCACTGATTTTACCATCCTCAGAGGACTCGATGGTCCAGAGTCCACAAGGAGTCCTCACCTTCGTGTAGGGGTGAATGCTCAACCAAGAGAGCGGATTGGTTCCACAAGCCATGTAAGTGAAGACCTTGGGACAACCCGAAGACCGAAATCTCCTGTCGAGAGATTTACCAAAACCGCAAAGTGCCATCGAATCCCCAAGAATCATGACTGAAGGCACATTTTTCAGATCTACGGCAAGGAGAGCCTTTAGTCCTCCCATGAGTCCAAGCAATCCTATGCCAATGGCAAAACGACGGCGTGTGATAGCGATGCTTTGAGAATCCTTCATTGTGAATGGGAACACCTTTGTGTTGCAAAGAATGTTAGGGTTTTCCAGTCTTCTTATCCGACATTGGAAAAAATATGAATGCACTCCAAATTGCCAAGATGGCTATAAAACGTGCTCTTGCGTCCTCTATGGCAGCGATAGCGCTTTCATTCCTAACGAGGTCTGCGTTGATCTATGCTTCAGAGACCAATGCAACTGCGACAGTTGCTGTGACGATGAATTCTATCACTCCTGTGGGTGAAATAAGTATTCTTGTGCCATCCGGAATGGAGTTTCGAGTTGATTCAATGGAGGGGGGAAAACTCATCGTCTCCAAGGGGCCCTTTGTTGGTAGTGTTGCTCTGTCTGCCTCTAGTCTCTGGAAGCCTGCTCCTTCGGTCACTCCAACTCCATCAAGTAAAAAAGTATCTTCTCCCATTCATCCCGCCTTTAGGAATCTGCTTAGTCATGTGACTGATCATGCTAAGCAGGGTGGGTTACTTCTCCTAAAAAGCTTCAAGGAAGACCCGGTTGTAGTAGTAATATTGCTTCTGCTGGGGGCTCTTCTTGTCATTTTTGTATTACTTGTTTTCCCCCCAAGCCTTTTTCACGACAAGAAGTCGAGAGGTATAATCAAAAAACTGAATAGAGAACTGGAGAACTTACGGGTCCGTTCAGCAGTGTATGAGAGCGAGATAAGTGAAATGGAAAAATCTCTCTTAGCCACGTCAGTGCAGTTGCAGGAAGCGGAAAAAAAACTTAAGGCTACGATTGAACAGGAAAGCCCAAAAATTAATTCCCTCCGAGAACAGTTGGATGCTTCACGCAACCTTGCGGAGGAGCAGAAAATTGAAATCATTGATTTGGAAGAGAGGCTTTCGGAGAATTTATTAACGGACTCGGAGCGTCTCAAGCAGTTAGGCGATCTATTGGCTCGGGAGAGGAATCTCGGTAAAGAAGCCCTCTCAGCAGCGGAGGATAAGATTGTTTCGCTACAGAGCGAATCAAACCTCCTAATTGCGCAAAGGAATGAGTGGGAGAGTGAGCGAAAGGTGCTTCTTGATCAAATTGTGGCTTGCGAGGGCAAATTTGTTTCCTTGGAGGAGCGATTTCGATCTCATGAAGAGCACTTTGCTAAGTCTGCCAGTGCGCCCTGTCCCCATTGCGATCAACCTGTGAAGCTTATTTTATTGGAGAAGGGCTCCAATAAATGTCCCAAATGCAGTGGGGATATTTTTTGCGAGTAAAATCATAGCTGCAATGAGGTTGTCTCACTTGCTTTACAGCTCTCTAGATGCCGCCCCGCCAGCTTCGCGCACATATTTTTCATAGAGGGATTGCATGTTGTTATCAAAAAGTAGGAATGTCCCTTCTCCACTTGTTCCATTAAGCCTTAAAATCACTGAGGAGTTCTGTCCAATCCAAACGAGACCGCTGGTTGTGAGGAGTGGTCTACCCCTTTTGGCGCAGATGGCTTCTTTGAGAATTTCGGTCTGAGTGCCATCCGCGGTCTGGAGTAGCACTCCGTAAAACTTTTCATTAAGGAAATAGTAAGTGATCTCCTCACAGGTGATATCGCCGAAAGATTTCTTTTCGTCATTCCGAATATAGGCCTGCAGAGCTGCTTTCTCTCGATTCGAGTCGTTGACAGGTGTCAGATCCCATCCTTTTGCAGTCATTTCTTCGACGGTTGTTCCGTAAGGGATGCCTCGGAATAAATTCTGCGAAATCGATGGCTCATCCGCATGTAGCCACATCGCACAGATGCAACTTAGCAAAACGGAAGCAGCTAAAAACCTCATCGCCTATATCTATGTGATGATGAGATTCTGGTGTAAATTCAAAAAATTATGCTCATAAAGTATCTAGGGGATAAAAGACCTGCAAATGATGCTGCAGCAACAATAATGTTGTTTTTCATGAGAGAAAAAAAGTTTTTCTGAGGCAATGTAAAATCAGTATTGACGCTATGAAGGACATTGAATACATCCGTTTCGGTGATGTACAAAACCTTCAAATATTTTTGGCTCCAAAGCCTCGAGCGGATGCTTGTTGTCCTAGTTCTTTTGGGTGTGTTTGGGTTGGCAGCTTTCGCTGGCACCCCCGAAACAATCTCGGACAGGGTCAAGTTAATGTTTCATGATCTTTTCTATGATAACCCCGCATCTCAGGTTCCTCCGACTGGCCCACAAACCAAGGAAGCACCAAGCCAAAGTACACTCTTAGCTCCACAGAAAGCAGGACAGGCACTTGTGATTGCCCGGATCAGTGATGCTTCCGTGCCCCATGACATGGCTAATAAAATCGTCCAGCAATTCCTTTCAAAAGCCTCCGGAGCGGGCATCAAATTTGTGACGATTGAGGATTTGACAGGAACTGCCAAGGAGACAGGTCAAGGCAAGGCTGGAACCGGAGGGATGCAATCCTTTGCATCCGATCAACAGGCCCTGCAGTTTGCGGCCTCTCAGGGGATTTCCTCAGTCCTCACAATCAGTCTAGAGTCCTGGAATGTGCGTCCAGCCCAGATGGCGGCCGGTATGTTTCTCGGAAATGCTCGGGGAACTGCCTCGCTGGTCTCTAACGGGGATGGGGTCCGCAGCCAATCTGCGGACTTTTCTGCTACTGCCCGCAGTTTCAATGAGCAGCAGATCGCCGAGAAACTACTCCTACAGCTCGCCTCTGGCCTGGCGGGCCAAGTGAATGCTTGGCAACCACCCGCGGCAGCGACCAATGTCGGTTCGACCTGTGAAGTTCATGCGAAGGTTGACGGACTGATCATGCCCTCGTTCGTGATGCAGAACGGAACTCCACAGTTCAACACCCAATCGATTCCGGTTTATGCCTCTGGGGCGAATGTTGAGCTCGATGGAATTTTAGTAGGACAAACGCCGTGCGCCATTACCGCCGGTCGTGGCATGCATGAAATTAAAATATCACGAGAAGGCCTCAAAACCTATTCCGCCGTGATTAACCTGACAGGGCAGAATCGCTACGACATCACACTGGCTCCTTCCGATGAAACCTTGGCCAAGTTCAACGAGCAAATGGCCTATATCCGCAAACTGAACCAGAATGAAAAAGTAACGGATGCCCAGATCAAGGTTCTGGAGGGATATGCCAAAATGCTGCGTCAGAGCGGTTACAGGGTAGACCAACGTAGTGTCAGTGACTGGGGACATCTTTCTGTCGATAAGCAGGATGCTGCAAACAAATAACAAAACTCAGGCTAAAAGCTAATGAACAAAACTCCCTCCCCTCTTTACCTTGTGGCATTGCTGGCCCTCGGCTTCAATCTTGTGATTGCGAATCTGAATGCGCAGCAACCGCCACCTAAATTCCAGGTGATATCCCTAGAAAAAGTGGAGATCAACGATGGGTTGATAACTGATGAAATTGCAAAGCGCTTTAACACTAAGGTTCAGAGCCCAGTGGTTTCAAAGCAGATCACACATAAAACCGAGGTGGGTATGGCGTACGCTGATGAGGCCCATGCATCGCAGGGATCCTATGCTGACGCGGGAGTGAGAGATGTGGCTGTCCAGAGGTCGACGAAGATGTCTGTTACAGTAGACAGATCTCAGATTGATGCTCTTCGTGCTAGTGTCGAGGACAGGATCAAGGGGGCGTTTGCCGCGACCTTGGCGCAGGAGATGAGTGCTACGAAACTGATGCAGTTGGCCGTACGGGATAAGTCGTTGGACTCTTTGAAGAAGGAGTGGCAGGTCAGCGAGGAGCTCGGCAAGCCTGCCTCTAATGGATCCGGTGACGGTGGTCCGGACATGAGCGTTTCTCAAGCTGATTACATCGCCACTGCCAAAATCACGGACTTCGTGACGGACCGCAAGGTTTTCGGCAGCGAGGAGGCGGCCATATGGACCAACACGATCTCTGCCACACTAGAAATTACCAAGGTGAATGGTGGAACAAAGAAATCAATTACCGAAACCGTATCCGAGGGTGGTAAAGGGCGTCGGGGCGTGGGTGGCGAGGCCGCAAATTTCAACGCCCAACAAATTCAAAACATTACGCAAAAGCTTTCCAAGAAACTCTCGGAGAGAATTCTTGATAATTATTCCCCGCCCAAACTTATTGCTCGCCGGGGAGCTTTAATCATCATGGACAGAGGTGAAGCGGCAGGGGTCAAGGTGGGAGACAGTTACAAACTCATTGAGCGAGTTGATTCTACCTATGGGACGGATGCAGGGTTTCCTTTCGGGAATGCAACCGTTGAAATGGTCAATGAAGACACCTCGAATCTCCGATTGGATGCCAATGTCCCCGAATTCGGACAAGATGAAATCGGGAAAATCACCCTGCAGAAAAACAACAAATAAAAACCTATGAAAGAACAGAACCTGAAATTGGCGGCAGTTGCGGCGCTGTTAGCCATTCCAATGCTCCTGACCTCGTGCGCAAGCGGGGGACTTCGTGGAGCGCAGACATCCTATCGAGCAGGCGCCATGGGCGCTGCTGCGAGTGGTATTAATTCACTAGCTTCTAAGGAAAAAGAGGGCGCGCGTGATAGTGAGTTGGTCTTCGTTGAGCAGGGCAACATTAATGCGACATCGGGTAATGTTGAAGTGGCCAAGCAGGGCTACATACATGCAGATCATTCGATTGAAAAGCACCTTGAGGCTTCCAAGATCCAGTTGGGCAATGAAGCGGGTGCCCTACTGGTAAACCTGAACTCTCTTCCGTATCATACTAGCCCTGCTGAGCGCCTAATGGCATCATCCTATCTTGCCACATCCTTTGCCCAGGCTGGAGATATCAACGCAGCTAGAGCGGCTGTCAAACTGACAAAGGATCGTCAGCTTCAAATTAACGAGGAATTCAAGAAGCAAATCGAGAAAGAGCAGGCATCCTTAAATCAAGCTCTACAAGCTGATCCCAAAATGCAAATCAAACTCGACCAGGGAAAAATTGAACAACAGGCTTCTAGCTTACAAGCTGCGGTTGCTCAGTATCATCCTTATAACGATGGGCTAAGCGTTCCCTATGCTGAAGCGCTCGCTGGCGTTATTCTTGGCAGCGGTCAGAATGCCGAGAAGCAGCGTGCCAATGAATCCTTCAACAATGCCCTTAAGGCGAACCCAGGCAGTGCAAGCCTGAAGAAAGCCATTTCTGCGTCACCAACTGGCACTACTCATATCTTCATCGAGGATGGTGTGGCTCCTCAACTTGGATCGACACGTTTTGATATCCCAATTTATATCAATGGAGCCCTCACTACACTCTCCGCAGCATTTCCTGTTTTTGAGGCAACACCTCTTGTGGGCCCTCTGGCTAGCGTGAAAGCTGGCGGGGCCGAATTGAACCCCGATGTGATCTGTGATTTTGACCGCATTGCCGGATCGGAATATCATCGCAAGATTCCCGGAACGATTGCACGCACCATGGCTTCCTCCACCCTCAAGGCTGCCGCTGGAATTGCAGGGCAACTTGCGGCCAAGCAGTCGGGAGGTCAGTACGGGGATCTAATCGCCAATGGTATCGGCGTGGCCTCGGTTATTTACAATGTGGCAAGTGCACAGGCCGACCAGCGTATTTGGTCAACCCTGCCGAAGCAGGTTCGTTACGCGGTAGTCAGCACTCCCTCCAGCGGAACAGTCGAGGTGGGTGGAAAATCCATCAAACTTCCCTCCGGTGGTAGCAATCTCGTCATTGCACGAGTGATCAACGGTCAGGTGTACCTCCGGGCCGCAGCCCTCTAACCGGGAAAGATTCAACGGCTCATGAACTCCAAGGGATTATTCTTAACTTTGGTGCTTTTCGTGGCGGCGCCGGCGGCACTGACTGCCGGCGGTCCGGTCGTCGAGGTGCAGAAGTGGAGTAATCCCAAGGGGGGCGGGGATTTTTCGCTGTGCGTCAATTGCTGCTCGGGGTCACCTTTCAGCTACAATCCCAAGCATCCCTTCATCACGGAAATAACCATGGTGAAGAATTCGGGTGGATTCGTTACCGTTCAGGGAAAAATCACCAACCCGGCTCTGTGGCGGAAAACCTTCCGTGTGCGTTGGGAGTGGAAAGCTGCTAATGGGATGATGTCCACGGCCCCTGCGGACGACGCACTTACCATGGTTACCCTTGCAGGCAAAGAGCAGCAGGTGATCCAAGGAACATCGACAATTCCCGATCCGTCAGCCGCAGTCCTTACCTTCTTTCAACACGCCAAATAAAATCCCTACTAATCATATAATCCAAAAACCATGAAAAACCTCCAACTAATCGTTCTGCCAGTGGCAGGCATGTTGCTACTAAGCTCATGTGCATCATACTCCGTCAGCAAAGTGAGTACCTCTCAGTTCCGCTCAACGATGGGACTTGATCCCCAGGATGTGGCTGAAACCGCCTCCATGATGTCCCAGTCAATGCTAGCTGCCAACGTCCTGAAAGCCAAAGGATCGGAGGGGCGCTCCGTGATCGTCATCTCGACGTTCAGAAATAACACGGCTCTGTATGATTTTGACCCCAACGTAATTTTCAATCCTATCAGGGTCACGCTAAATAAATCGGGAGTCGCTTACTGCTATGTCACCAATGATGCCTATGTTTCGGGAAACCGTGCAGCAGTCTCCCACGAGAATAGCGTCCGTGATTTCCTCGGAGAGGGAGGACATCTTTCGTCGGGACCTAGCCCCCAGTACTCCATCACACTTGAGTTGATCGAGCAGGCGGGATACATCGGGAACACCACGCAGAAGTCCTATCAGATCCATATGACTCTGAACAAAATTGGAAGCGGGCTTGCGATTTGGGAGGACATTAAGGATGTAGGCAAGGTAGGGCACCGTGCAGCTATTGGATTCTAAACTTTGTGATGGTTAAGGTTCAAAGCATGGCTTTGCGTTACCGGAGCCATGCTTTGTTAATGTTGATGAGAAAATCGGTTGCTTGCCTCCTCCTGTTATTGGGACTTCTAACCGAGATGCGGCTCCATGCCTTGGAGGCGCCTATTGGGGGAACCTCAGTATGCCCGCTTAAACAATTAACCTCATTGGTACAGTTGGAGGATCAGGAACGAAAAATCCGCGAGGATACAACTGTTTCCCGTGAGGAAAAGTTGAGGCTCCTACAGGAAATATGGAAAAAAGAGATTGCCGCTACAGGGACTGTTCATCAGGCGCAGGTGAGTGAGCCACAAAAAACTCTCAAGCCCTCACCTGAGACCAATAAAAATACTCAACCCGTTGCCTGCCACGAGGGATTGAGAATATTTCGCTTCCTAATTTCAAAACCAAAGGCCCCAAAGCCTGACTTCAACGTGATTGCTCAATCCAAGGCGGTTATCAGCGTCTTGAAACAAAAGATGTATGTTTTCACTGGTGTGAATCACTACTGCGTCTTTCCTGTATCGACTTCCAAGTATGGAGTAGGAGACGATTTGGGATCATACAAAACGCCTGTTGGACTTTTTGTCGTTAAGTCCAAAATCGGAGAGGGATTAAAGTCAGGCATTGTTTTTAAGTCAAGGGAACCTACCGGCGAAGTGGTCCGCCCAAACGCTCCCAACAGAGATCCGATAGTAACTAGGATCATCTGGTTACAGGGATTGGAGAAAAGAAACCAACATGCCTACCAACGCTGTATTTACATCCACGGAACACCTCAGGAGAAAGAACTCGGTCAGCCTGCGAGTTATGGTTGTATCAGAATGGCTTCCAAAGACGTCATCAAGGTTTATGAAATGCTCTCGGAGAACAATAGGGTAGCAATCCTTGAGGAAATCGATGATTCGATACTACGGAAACTACATTATGTGGAAGCTCCAGAAAATGCTTCCAGGGGGCGAGCAAAGGCCTAGGAAAAATTTTGATATCTTCAGCAAAACAGTGTGCTACGGTATACAGGAGAAGTTTTAGCATGAATAAATCAACCGCTTTGAACACAAGCGAATTCGTGAAACGAACGTTGGCAGTTTTTGCGGTTATTTTTTTTAGCATATCGATAAGAGCTTATTCTTGGTACGGAAACCCGTGGAATGGTGGATGCGGTTACGGTTTCAATGGATCCACTTATTACGGAGGTTGGTGTGGCACCGGCATTCCCAATGGTTTGGGATGGACACTTTTTGGCCTAGAAGCAGCTTCCGCGATCGCTTTACCGACCGCTATTGTGGATTCTGAGCTCAGCTCAAGCCCTTGCTATAACTTTGATGGGAATTTCGACTATGACTATGCGGGTTACAGCGATCCCTATCTATCTTATGGAGACGAATCTCCGTATGTGCTTTCAACGCCTTGGCCCCTTTGTATTGGTGTAGGTTACACTATTTATCCCTTCTCCGGATGGGGCTATGGTTGGGGAGGAGGTACAGGTTACTGCTACAACGGATGGCATGGTTGCCGAGGTTATGATTATGGAAGTAGCTGTGAATATTACTCAACCAGGCGTGGAGCAGTTGGCGGTGTCGCATACGCCAACGGGAATACCTACTACAGGGGAGCTGCTGCCGCCGGGAACGTCAGTTTTCATTCACAATCCTCGTTGGCTGAAGCAGAGCAAAACTATCATGTGAGATCTGGAAGTTTCGCCATCCAAGCTGGTACACCTGGCAATAGGCAGGCTTTTGCCATGACTTCCAAAGGCAATAACTATAACGCTGGAGCTCCAAGTGGTGTGAGAGCACATGGAGTAACTGCTTCGGCTGCGTCAGACGGTTTTCATTCACAATCCTTGTTGGCTGAAGCAGAGCAAAACTATCATGTGAGATCTGGAAGCTTCGCCACCCAGGCTGGTACACCTGGCAATAGGCAGGCTCTTGCTATGAACTCCAAAGGCAATAACTATAACGCTGGGGTTCCAAGTGGTGTGAGAGCACATGGAGTAACTGCTTCGGCTGCGTCACACGGTTTTCATTCACTGTCCACGCTTGCCGAAGCACAGCAAAACTATCAACCACCCCAGGTATCATCCCAATCAGAAAACATTTCCAAGTCTCATTGGAATGCCTCTCGAATTGCATCACCAATTATTACGGACAGTAAGACCAAAATCTCTTCGGCAAGATCAGAGTATGTTACTGAGGCCCATCCTGGCTTTCATGGCATCGACCCCACCGGATACGTGCAATCAGCAGCTTCGTTTAGAAGGGCCGCTAACGAGGTTGCATCATCTCTTGGTGGAGGTCTCTCTACACACCAGATGGGTCCATCATCTCAAAGCTTTTCAGCAAGCTCTCCTCAAGGCTTCAGAAGTCCATCGACAATCAGGCAAGAGAGGGCCACTTCGTCTGGGTTATCTAGTAGACAGCAAGTTGCTTCTGCCGGCAGGGAGTCAGCACCAGCTACTAACCATGTGTCATCAAGGGGGGCTTCTACATCTATAAATAGGGAAGCCGGTTCATCTAAGGAATCCGCTGGAGTCGTTGCTCCAACCACCTCACATCGAGTTGCTGGCCCCGGTGTGGCTCAAAGGTCTACGCAGTTACAGCACTCCTCCACAGGCTCAGGGACTAGTGGATCGCATTCACTCGAGCATGGCGGAGGTATTACAGGTGCGGTTCACTGAACGTAAAAAATCGCAAAGCGATAGCGTATTCAGATAATTTTATCTGACTATAAGACAAAATGACCACGGGAATCTGTACCTTTGGGCTATCAGAAATATCACGCTGAAAGCAAATTACAAAACTCCTCTACTCGGAATCGAGTTTCTTGAGGACTACCAGAGCCCTTTTTGGATCGGTTACACGAATAATGAGAAGTCCTTTCTTCGCAGAGGGCATGGAGGCTAGATAACCGTAGTCGATATTGATCTTCTTGGCCGAGAGAGCATGGGCGATTCGCGAAAGGCTGCCGGGCTTGTTATCGTTCTGGATCATCAGGACATCGCTCTCAACGACCAGTGTGCCGTAGGACTCGAAGACAGCCATCGCTCTATCGGTATTGCTAACAACCATCCGGACAACAGCGTGGTCCGTGGTATCCGAAACCGTGAGACCGAAGATATTGATCTTCGCGATAGCCAGCGCGTCACAGACTGAGGCCAGCGCTCCGGGTTTGTTCTCAAGAAAGACAGCCAACTGCTGAACAATCCTCGGTGCCAGCGGATCGGCTTTCTTCATGGCTTTACCTTAACAGCAAAAGGAAGGAACAGAAGAAGGAAGATCTTTGAATATGGAACTCAGGAACTCAGGAACTCAGGAACATGAAGGCACACACTTTTTCGGATCATGAGTAGAGCTCCCTATCACTGTTACGGGATGGAAGTTTCTGGAATCCCAAGAACCCAGTTATTTTCCTGAGTTCTTGAGTTCCATATTCATTTTCACATCTCCTGGCGCTTACGCCTTCGGCGAAGCCGTGATGGCCTCGGTGATGATGGTTTTGCCTTCCTCGACCTTCTTTTCCTCGATCGGCTTGGCCGCAGGGACGTGTGGTGTGACCTTCCAGAACTGAGCAAGGTGTCCTTTCCAATCGGCAAGGATCCGGGCGGCCTGAGGGCTGCCGGTTTTCTCGTGATGCTTCACCACGAGGTCCTTGAGTTTGGCCTCATCCTCCGCTGAGTCGATCCGGGCAGCACCAACGAGTTGGTCGTTGTAGCGGCCGAGGAACTTATCTTCCAGATCGAGGACGAAGGCTTCGCCGCCGGTCATGCCCGCGCCGAAGTTCTTACCCGTGGAGCCAAGGACGACAACGGTGCCGCCAGTCATGTATTCACATCCGTGATCACCGATTCCCTCGATGACGGCTGTGCCTCCCGAGTTGCGGACGCAGAAGCGCTCGCCAGCGCGTCCATTCGCAAAAAGATGTCCGGCGATGGCTCCATACATGACGGTGTTGCCGATAATGCTGTTTTTCTCGGGAACGAAGCGGTGATCAGGCAGGGGGCGGACGATGATCTCGCCACCGCTCATGCTCTTGCCGACATAGTCATTTCCCTCACCCGTGAGGACGAGCTTGATGCCTGGAGCCAGGAAGGCGCCGAAGCTCTGGCCAGCAGTGCCGGTGAGGTCGAGTTCGAGGGTGCCCTCGGGGAGGCCCTCTTCACCATACTGATAGGCGACCTCTCCGGAAACCTTGGTTGCCAGGGAGCGGTTCGTGTTGTCGACCTTGTAGGAAAGCTTCACGGCCTTGGCGTCACGGATCGACTCCTCGGCATCCTGCAGGATGATGTCGTCGAGCGGCTGGTCGTGCTCCGGATCGTTGCGGTCGCGTGTGGCGTAGCGGATGGCCGTCGGATCATCCTTCACAACATCCTTGAGGAGGCGTGAGAGATCAATGGTGTTCGCCTTGGGGTGATTGGGAATGTGCTTTTGGCGCAAGCACTCGGTGCGGCCGACCATCTCGTCGATGGTGCGGAATCCGAGGCGGGCCATGATGCCGCGCACCTCTTCGGCAACGGCGTTGAAGAAGTTGACAACATTCTCGGGCTTGCCCTTGAACTTACCGCGAAGACGGTCGTCGAGGGTGGCAACTCCGACTGGGCAGTTGTTGAGATGGCACTGACGCACGTAGACGCAGCCCATGGCGATGAGCGCGGCGGTTCCGAAGTTGTACTCTTCGGCGCCGAGCAGGGTGGCATGGATGATATCCTCGCCGGTCCGCATGCCGCCGTCGGTACGGAGGGTGACGCGGTTGCGGAGGCCATTCAGCAGAAGGACCTGATGGGTCTCGGCAACGCCGAGTTCCCATGCACCGCCTGCGTGCTTCACGGAGCTGAGGGGCGAGGCACCTGTGCCGCCGTCATGACCACTGACGAGAATGATGTCAGCATGGGCCTTGGCCACTCCTGCGGCAACCGTTCCGACCCCGGCTTCGGCGACGAGCTTCACCGTGACGCGGGCGCGGGGGTTGACCTGTTTGAGGTCATAAATAAGCTGAGCCAAATCCTCGATCGAGTAGATGTCGTGGTGAGGAGGAGGCGAGATAAGTGTGACGCCGGGAACCGAGTTGCGGAGCTTGGCGATGTAGGCGGTGACCTTGTGGCCGGGAAGCTGTCCGCCCTCTCCGGGTTTGGCGCCCTGAGCCATCTTGATCTCAATTTCCTTGGCGCTCGCCAGATAGGCGGCATGGACACCGAAGCGACCGGAGGCAATCTGTTTGATGGCGCTGTTCGCCCAGTCGCCGTTCTCCTGTCGCTTGAAGCGGCGTGGATCCTCGCCACCCTCACCGCTGTTCGACTTGCCGCCGATGCGGTTCATGGCGATTGCCAGGGTCTCGTGGGCCTCGGGGCTCAGGGCTCCGAGCGACATGCCGGCCGTGGTGAAACGGCGGCGGATCTCCTCGATGGATTCGACCTCCTCGATTGGCACTGGGCCAGAGGGAAGCGCGACGAACTCGAGCAGATTGCGCGGGGAGTGAGGGGTGGAGGCCAGAACGGCATCGACATAGGCCTTGTAGTCCTCGGGTTTGTTGGTGCGGACGAAGCTATGGAAGTTCTTGATGACCGGTGGGGTGACGGCATGAAGCTCACCGCCGCGGCGGATGCGGTAGAAACCGGGATCGCCGAGTTGCAGGGCTGCGGCTTCCTTGCCTTCCTCGACTGGAAGGGGGGCAGCATAGGCCATCTCGTGGCGGGCTAGGGACTCGCGGGCAATCTCCTCGAAACCGACACCCTCGATCTGGGTGGGGGTTCCGGTGAAGCACTCTTCAACGAGCTTCGTTGAGACACCTGTTGCCTCGAAGATCTGGGCGCCGCGGTAGCTGCCGATGACGGAGATACCCATCTTCGACATGATCTTGAGGAGTCCGCTTTGGAGAGCCTTCTTGTAGTTGAGCTGCGCGGTGGCGAAGTCCACCTCCACGGAGCCCTTTTCGATCATCTCGCGGATGGTCTCGATGGCCAGATAAGGATTGATAGCACTTGCACCATAGCCGATCAAGCAGGCCATCTGATGGACATCGCGGGCTTCGCCTGTCTCGCAGACGATACTCGCACGCATGCGCTTGCCGACGCGGCGGAGATGATGGTGGACGGCGCCGACTGCCAGCAAGGCCGGGATTGCGAGGTTCTCGGCATCGATTCCCCTGTCGCTGAGAATGAGGATGCGGGTGCCGTCGTCAACGGCCTTCTCGGCTGCTTTGCAGAGTTCCTGAACCGCAGTGGCGAGTCCTGTGGCGCCCGAGGCAACCTTCCAGAGGGAGGATAGGGTAGAGGCTTTATGCTCGCCACCGATCTTGCAGACGGCCTGAAGTTCTTCATTGAAGAGGATCGGAGAGTCGAGCGAGACCTGAGAGGCATGCTCCGGGGTCTCAGAGAGGAGATTGCGCCTCCATCCCAGTGTGGTGAAAAGCGACATGACCAGGCGTTCCCGGATCGGATCGATCGGTGGGTTGGTGACCTGGGCAAAGAGCTGGCTGAAATAGGTGTAGAGCAGACGCGGGCGCAGGGAGAAGACCGCGAGAGGCGTGTCGTCACCCATGGAGCCGACTGCCTCGGCACCATCCTTGAGCATCGGCTTGAAGATCATGTCGAGCTCCTCGCTTGTGTAGCCGAAGGAGACTTGGCGCTGCGTCAGGTCGATGATATCGAGGTCGCCCTTGGGGGACTCGAGTTGTTCGGCTTTGAAAGGAGCGATGCGGACGCGATGATCGTCCACCATCTTGCGGTAGTTATGACGGGTGGCGAGATCCTGCTTGATCTCCGAGTCGCGCATCAGGACGCCGGCTGCCGTGTCGATGGCGATCATCTCGCCGGGGGCGAGGCGACCTTTCTCAATGATCGAATTCTGGTCGAGGCCGTCGACCCCCATCTCAGAGCCGAGGCTGAAGATGCCGCTGTCGGTGATCTGATACCGGGCAGGGCGCAGGCCATTACGATCAAGACAGGCGCCGATCGTGATGCCGTCGGTGAAGACGAGGGCAGCCGGTCCGTCCCATGGCTCGCAGAGGCAGGTGTGATACTCGTAGAAGGCAGCAAGCTCGGGCGAGATCTCCTTGTCACCACGCCAGGCTGGGGGCACCAGCATGGTCATGGAATGCAGTAGTGAGCGTCCCGACATGGTCAAGACTTCCAGAACATTGTCGAGGCTGGCGGAGTCAGAGCCGCCTGGCTGGATGATCGGGTGGAGGAGTTCGATATCCTCGCCCCAGAAATCGGCCTTCAGTTCGGCCTCACGGGCCTGGGTCCAGTTGCGGTTGCCGCGGACGGTATTGATCTCGCCATTGTGCGCCATCATCCGGAAGGGATGGGCGAGGGGCCAGGTCGGGAAGGTATTCGTGCTGTAGCGCTGGTGGTAGACGCAGATTGCGGTCTCGTAGTCGGGATTCGATAGGTCGGGGAAGAACTTCTCGAGCGATGAGGAGACAAGCAGACCCTTGTAGACGATCAGTCGGTGAGAGAGAGTCGGAATGTAGAAATCCTCGATTTTGTCCGCGGCCACGCGTTTCTCGATCTCATTGCGGGCAAGGAAGAGCCGGCGCTCAAACTCATCGGCGGTCATTCCCTCGACTTTGCCCACCAGAACCTGCTCGATGTCGGGGAGGGTCAGGAGTGCCTTGGTGCCCAGAATCTGCTTGTTGGTGGGCACTTCGCGCCAACCGAAGAGGTAGAAACCTCTCTTTTCCAGAACTTCCTCGGTGATGGCCTTGGCGCGGGCCTTGGCATACTCATTCTCCTTGGGAAGGTACATGACCCCGACGCCGAGATCGGTATCGCTATAGAGGGACTTGCCCCAGCTCTCGATAATGGGACGGAAGAGCTTGTAGGGGATCTGGGTCGAGATTCCGGCTCCGTCTCCGGTGCGGGCATCCGCATCCAAAGCCCCACGGTGCATCAGGTTACAGATGGAGCGAAGGCCGATGCGAAGGATCTCGTTGGAGCGTTGGCCGCTGATTTGCGCAACCATGCCGACGCCGCAGGCGTCTTTCTCAAAGGCCGGATCATAGAGCGAGGTGTCACTCTGATGGTGGGGCAGGGAATGATTCATCATGGGAATGGGTGCGTGGAGTGCGGTGATGGTGTCCGCCGAGGTGAAGCGGCGGGCGTTATAATGTCGTGGAAGAGGACCTATCCCGCAAGCAAATGGCGTTCCAAATGGGGATTTTTTGAAGAAGGGCTTGGCGGAAAGGTCATCCTTCCCGATTCTGGGGCGTATTCATTTTCCCCTCCATGCCCTATCTTGCCGATTCCAACCGCTATGCCCGTCCCGATTTTTTCGCCCGGTGCGGCAGATCCGGACTCCTGCTTCCCAGAATTTCCCTTGGGCTTTGGCATAATTTCGGAGATGTCGACTCCTTCGAGACGGCACGGGATATCGTTCTGCGGGCCTTCGATCTCGGGGTGACCCACTTCGATTTGGCCAATAACTACGGACCGCCACCTGGCTCCGCTGAGAGCAACTTCGGCAAGATGCTCGCAACCGATCTCAAGGCCTATCGTGATGAACTGATCATCTCCACCAAGGCCGGCTACACCATGTGGCCCGGCCCTTATGGAGACTGGGGCTCTAGGAAATATCTCCTCTCCTCGCTCGATCAGTCGCTGAATCGGATGCGACTTGAGTATGTCGATATCTTCTACAGCCACCGGATGGATCCAGTAACCCCTCTGGAGGAAACGATGGGGGCGCTCGCCCAAGCTGTGAAGTCCGGCAAGGCCCTCTATGCCGGCATCTCCAACTATAATCCCGAGACAACAGCTCGGGCGGCTGCGCTCCTTCGTGAGATGGGGGCACCTCTACTGATCCACCAGCCGAAGTACAATATGTTCGAGCGGACAGCAGAGCAGGGGCTCTTTGATGTGCTCGAACGCGAAGGTGTCGGATGCATTCCCTTCTCTCCGCTTGCACAGGGACTGCTGACGGGACGCTACCTGGGAGGGATCCCCGAAGACGCGCGTGCCGCTAAGGATCATGGATTCCTAAAGCCGGAGGGAGTGAAGCCAGAGGTGATCGCCAAAGTGCGCGCTCTTGGCGAGATCGCCGAGGCCCGCGGTCAGAGTATTGCACAACTCGCTTTGGTCTGGGTGCTGCGGGACGCCCGTGTCACCACGGCTCTGATCGGTGCGAGCAAGATCAGTCAGCTGGAGGAGTGTGTTGCAGCAGCTGAAAATACGATCTTTGATCCGGTTGAGCTCGAAAAGATCGAGGAAATACTCAAGGCATGATTGGCCGTATTGAGACAAATCACTCCGAAGCGGATCGGAACTGGCGTATTTTCCTCTGGTTCCGCGTCCTGTTTTCGGCGCGGTTCTACTATCCGGTGATGGCGGTGCTTTTCCTTGATCTCGGGCTGAGCGCCACCCAGTACACGCTCCTTAATGTTGCTTGGGCCGCAGCGAGTCTCCTCTCCGATATCCCCGCGGGCGTGCTGGCAGATCGGATCGGACGTAAGCCACTGCTGGTGGCCGCAGGATGCTTCATGGTCGCAGAGATGGCGATCCTCTGCGTCGCTCCGCGAAACGGAGGCATGGTGCTCTTCCTCTTCTGCCTGGTGAATCGGATCCTGAGTGGACTGGCCGAGGGAGCCGCGAGCGGTGCAGACGAGGCGATCGTCTTTGATTCCCTTGCCGAGAGTGGGCGTGAAGGGGAGTGGCACCGCGTCATGGAGCAACTGACCCGATGGCAGTCGACGGCCTTCCTTGTTGTGATGCTGCTCGGAGGTGCGGTCTATGCTCCGGGTTCGGTGAACTGGGCTCTCTCCCTCCTTGGGATTCATACCCACCTGGATCAGGCGACCACGCTTCGGTTTCCTCTCGTGCTCACATTGCTGAGTGCGGTGGGTGTGCTCCTGCTGGCGGTCAATTTCCGTGAACCGACCCGTCATCAGCCCCATTCCCTGGAGGATCCGGAGGGGCATCGAGCCTCTTCGGCACTGGGGGCGTTTGCCTTCACGCTCCAGGCTGGGCGTTGGTTGCTCGGCAATCCGACGGCGCTCTTTGTCGTCTGCGCCGGATTCGTGCTTGATTGCGTGGTTCGACTCTTCCTTGTTTTCAGCACTTCTTACTTCCGCCTGATTGAGATTCCCGAGATTGCCTTCGGAGTGCTCGGGGCCGCCATGGGGGCCATTGGCCTCATTGTTTCTCCTTGGATCCGCAAGATGGTGACCACCAGG